>DXOJ01000052.1 GCA_019412865.1 Bacteroides sp.
CCTATAACATAAGTATCCTCATAACCCATATAATCTCCCATGTTATAATTTATATCAAAAGCATAAGGAGTGGATTTTATAGAAGGTACTTCGTTGGCCCAGTGATTATCTTGAGGTGCAACACGAGCGTTTCGATAATATCTTCTAGGAATATAAACTTTAGCCGGTTCATAATCGTTAAGGACATCTCCTGTATCCGCAATCTTGCGACTGGGTGGTATTTCATAATAATCAGTAACAATACTTCCTTGAACTCCCCAATCAAAGGTCAGGAAATAATCTTTTTCAAATGGATTATAAACAGATATGATTATGTTAGAATTACATTCCGCATGTTCGTTAGCATATTGTTGCCCATTATTTTGCATATCGATATAGGCTTTCTGATTGGCATCTTCCTGTGATAAAGTTGAGCTATATTTCTTTGCAGGCACTACATAATTAATAGATTCTCCTCTTTCTCCTAAAGATGCGTCACAAGTATTCCGGGTAAAAGTTTCTCTGATTTCCTTATTATAATAAGTCACTTCAGGTTCTACGGATTGATTCTGATAAAAATAATCATATTTTTTAATGACATTCATATCATTATCCATCACAGATACCAGCCTGCTAAAGTCATCATACCTATAAGCCTCCGTTACGCCCCTTTCATTAGTCGTGCTTCTTAATCCTATGAGGGGATAATAGCCATATGTAGTTATCGAAGCATCCTTAGGATATACACGGACATCATCTATAGGATATACTCCTTCATTTATTGAATCTCGGCCGTTAACAAAATCATGCTTCATATATTCCCACTTTCCATTCTTAAAAACCTGATAATCTATCACATATTCCCTTTCCGGATTAGTTGCTAAAGAAACCGTATAAGGACCGATACAACTATTACTACTATGATATCCGAAAGAAGCAGGACGTAAATGAGTGGTTTCAAAGTTTTCATAGAATACATCATCTGCACCACTTGTTTCGGGGGCAATACTTTTTCTTGTCCAATAGGAGAAATGAATATCCCCATCATATACACTTGTCGAAGATTCTTTACACGCATCAGTACTGAGAATACTAAATGTATGATAACCGGCCGAGACATAAAATGTAGCACTGTACGTATAGGCATTTTGATAGTCAGTCCAGGGCCTGCCCATCTGATCAGAGCTTCTCACCTGGACCAGATTGAAAGCCTTATTGTCAAGATGTCCTGACACATACCAGTTAAATCCCAATGCTCCGGAAAGGACTATTTCAACATCCCCTGCTTTTGATGTATAAAAATTATATGATTCTACATTAGACGACAATGAGTTGTATTTCAGCTTTACATACTTAGTTGTTCTCTCATCTCTGTATTGAGGAACAGACTTGAAAGTATTCCGGGCATTTACAACTTTAGCTACTGGATATTGTCCATTGTATCCCCAGATATAGGCTGTATTTATGCCAGTCTTATCCACTACATTAGTCGGATTACCATACGAGTCATAATCAAGATATTCCATCTCAAGCGCACATCGGTTGTCCATAGAATATTGAGTTGAGTTCAACAGTTTAAAGGAAGAGTAATTACTTAACGGCACATCGCTCTCCAACTTATACTGCTTATCCTGAACAGCGAACTTATCAGACTGTTTGTATGTCATCACTTCTGCCGAAGTGACTTTCCCATTCCGCTTAACAACCGTTTCTACAGGATAAGACAACAATCCTTGCGTTCTCATTGTATCATAAATTTTTAATGGAGAACCAGAGGAGATAAAACCGGAATTGCTACTATCATACTCTTCCATCAAATCAGAAAGATATTTGGATCTTGTTTCCAGTATGCTGTTATCATTCGGATTGTTAGTATACTTTTTCGTAGCCGTCAGCAAGCGATATTTATTGTATTCATATTCTTCCGTCTCGTTTATATTGCCATAATCGGTATAGAGAATCGTTTCTTTCTTTTGCAAGAAAGGGAAATAGGTATATATCTTGTTGGCACTGACTCGTATAGGAAGAGTATTCATAAGTGCATAGCGCTCAATCGTTTTAAGATAATCTGATAAATCCGAATGATAGGTATAAGCTTCCTTCTTTATCAATTTCTGTGACGCATTATAATAGTCTGCAGATCTCAAAAGACCACGATCAAGCTTTCTCGATGTGTATTTGTTATACATATCGTTATTCATTCCTAAAGTAAATGCAGCTGTAGAAGGCTCGTCTTGCACCCGGTCATAATTTGTAAAAGAATAAATAGTCTTTGAGCCATCAGATCGTTTTTCTATCACCCTAGAATATCCCATATGAAAGCCGTCTGACCAGTTTATATTAGTGGTAGCTTTATTACTATAAGAATACGGTCCCTTTAAATGTGTATATTTGAAGTCATAATCAACAGTACCAGTATCACTTGTGACATACCAGGGAACAACTGACAGAATACCACTGGAAGAGTTATCTTCATTTTGATATAAATATTCTTTCGTTATCTTTTCGGATAAGTCCTTATAATTCGAATAAGTAATTCTTTTTACCCGCACTCCACCTGCCGTTCCATTTTCCTGCTTTAATCCGAATGGATATTGTGTAGATATTCTTGAATAACTATGCAATTCATATTCCAGCCCTACTTTCCCTCCTGTAGGGTAGATTATTCCTTCCAGAATTTCAGCTTTCACATAAGTCGGATCTGGTTGTCTGTAATTATAAAGAGCATCAAAGCGTTGCGAGTTTATCAGAGAAAGATACTTCTTACCATTATAATATCCCCAATTGTCGGTTAACATCTGATTAAAAGCCGGTAATTTCAACGCATTATATTGAAATTTATATTTCTCAGTATTGTTGACCAATAAAGAGTCAAGTTTCAGCCGTTCGCCAGGTTGATTTGTATAGTAGAACTTTATATTTCCTGTTGTCGCTTTAATTTCATCCAACTTATAGGAATAGGCTTTCTCTTTTATTTTATCAATAACAGCTCCATAGTTGTCTTTTAAAAATAATTTCTGCTGGTCATAGAAACCATCCGTCACCAAATCGTTCCTTTTTGAGGAAACAAACTCCAGTTCATCTCCATTACTAGCCTTGATACCTGTCAACAGAGACGGATAAACTATATCATATTTCTTATCTACTAATAGCAAAAACTGAGGATCAACAG
>DXOJ01000520.1 GCA_019412865.1 Bacteroides sp.
CCTCCTGTGACAGGACGCGGGTAGCGCTATTTTTTTGAGATTAACATTATTTTCGCTGGAATTAATTATCTTTGTAGCATGATAGGTTAAATAATAGTTTGTGAATTTGTTATATGCGATAAACAACTCACAACTAATAATTTACCATTATTGGTTTTGTAATTAATAATCAAGTAATAAATAAAAAATGCTACAACCCGAATTGAAATTTCGCCGTGACAAGATTCGCAGTCTGATGGTGTCGCAGGGCATTGACGCCGCACTTATCACGTGTAATGCAAATTTAATTTACACGTATGGCTGTGTAGTCAGTGGCTATCTTTACCTCCCCCTTCATTCGCCTGCACTATTATTTTTTAAACGTCCTAATAACATCACAGGAGAGCACTCATTCTCTATCCGCAAACCGGAACAAATTGTTGATCTGCTGAAAGAACAAGGATTACCGATGCCAACCAAACTGATGTTAGAAGGTGACGAACTTCCTTATACGGAATATTGTCGTCTGGCCGGTCTCTTCCCGGAAGCGGAAGTGGTAAATGGTACCCCGTTGATTCGCCAGGCACGCAGCGTGAAAACACCTGTAGAAATTGAAATGTTCCGCCGCTCCGGCATTGCTCATGCAAAGGCTTATGAGCAGATTCCTGGTGTTTATCGTCCCGGTATGACGGACATTGAATTTTCCATCGAAATAGAACGCCTGATGCGCCTGCAAGGTTGCCTCGGAATTTTCCGGGTATTCGGACGCAGTATGGAAATATTCATGGGTAGCGTACTGACCGGAGATAATGCCGGTTACCCCTCTCCTTATGATTTTGCCTTAGGCGGTCAGGGACTTGATCCTGCCTTGCCGGGAGGAGCAAATAAAACTCCGTTAAAAGAGGGACAAAGCGTTATGGTGGACTTAGGTGGCAACTTCAACGGCTACATGAACGATATGAGCCGTGTATTCTCTATCGGCAAACTGCCCGAAGAAGCTTACACCGCCCATCAGGTTTGTCTGGATATCCAGGAAAAAATTGCTTCCATTGCCAGACCGGGTATTGCCTGTGAAGTGCTTTACGACACAGCAGTCGAAGTGGTCAAAACAGCCGGATTTGCCGACAAATTTATGGGAACAGGACAACAAGCCAAATTTATCGGTCACGGCATCGGGCTTGAAATTAACGAAGCTCCGGTACTGGCTCCCCGCATAAAGCAACAATTAGAACCGGGTATGGTCTTTGCCCTCGAACCGAAAATCGTTATTCCGGGTGTAGGTCCCGTAGGTATCGAGAACTCCTGGGTAGTGACCAACGAAGGAATAGAAAAACTGACGAACTGCAATGAGGAAATCATTGAATTAAGTTAAACAGACGATGAAAAAGATGTGTCCGGCAAAGAACAGGCACATCTTTTTCTACTAATAATAACACACTTAACCCCCAAAACCAATGAAACAACCTTTCATTCTAACCCTTGTATCCTCTGTTGCCTGCGCTGCAACAGCCGCCAACAAAGCACCGGAAAACACCACACCGACAAAGTCAAAAACACCCAACGTTGTATTTATCTACGCCGACGATCTCGGCTACGGCGATCTGGAATGTTACGGAGCTAAAAACGTACAGACACCCAACGTCAACCAACTGGCAAAATCGGGAATCCTTTTCACCAATGCTCATGCAACAGCCGCCACCAGCACCCCTTCCCGCTACTCCATGCTAACCGGAGAATACGCATGGCGCAAAGAAGGAACGGATGTAGCGGCAGGAAATGCCGGAATGATTATCCGCCCCGAACAATACACCATGGCAGATATGTTCAAAAGTGTCGGTTACACCACTGCCGCAGTAGGCAAATGGCATCTGGGACTCGGAGATCAAACCGCCACTCAAGACTGGAATGCTCCGTTACCGTGCGCACTGGGCGATTTAGGTTTCGACTATCATTACATTATGGCAGCCACAGCCGACCGTGTACCCTGTGTGTACATCGAAAACGGGAAAGTAGCCAACTATGATCCGAGTGCTCCCATCGAAGTCAGTTATCAAAAGAACTTCGAGGGTGAACCAACCGGAAAAAGTAATCCTGAATTACTTTATAACCTCAAGCCAAGTCACGGTCACGACATGTCGATCGTTAATGGAATTTCACGCATCGGTTTTATGAAAGGCGGTGGAAAGGCACTCTGGAAAGACGAAAACATTGCTGATTCACTTACCACACACGCCATTCAATTCATCGAGGAAAACCAAAACAAACCTTTCTTTCTCTACTTTGCCACCAATGACGTACATGTGCCCCGCTTTCCTCACGACCGTTTCAGAGGAAAAAATCCGATGGGATTAAGAGGCGACGCTATCGTACAGTTCGATTATTGTGTCGGTGAAATCCTGAATACACTCGAAAAACTGGGATTAAGAGAAAATACACTCATTATTCTTTCAAGTGACAACGGCCCGGTAGTAGACGACGGATACGATGACAAAGCAGAAGAACTACTCAACGGTCATAGTCCTGCGGGACCACTACGGGGCAACAAATATAGTGCCTTTGAAGGAGGAACCCGTATTCCTGCCATCGTCAGCTGGCCTGCAGGAGTAAAAAAAGGAATGACTTCAGACTTATTGGTTTCACAAGTGGACTGGCTCGCCTCTCTCGCTTCCCTGACCGGAGCTACGATGCCTAAGAATACCGCACCGGATAGTTACAACTATCTGGGAAGTTGGCTGGGTAAAGAAAAGACAGACCGCCCGTGGGTAATAGAGCAGGCTTCTAATCACACGCTTTCTGTCCGCACCAAAGACTGGAAATACATCGAACCGAATGACGGACCGAAAATGATTCAATGGGGACCGAAGATAGAAACCGGAAACTCTAAAGAACCCCAGCTTTATAAGATGAAAGAAGTGAAAGAGGTAACCAACTATGCAAAGAATATGCCGGAGAAAGTGGCAGAACTGCAAAGTATCCTTCAAAGCGTACGCGAAGGAAAGGACTTAATCGGGAAATAATTCCAGATATGAAACACTGAAACGCTTTTATTTTAATGACAACAATATCATGAATTATCAATCAATCCCGTTGATAGGCAGTGCCCTGCTCCTATCTACCCTATCTGCCAACGGACAGAAAAAAAATACCCAGCCCAATATCCTCTTCATCCTTTGTGACGATATGGGATATGGAGACTTAGGATGCTACGGTCAACCATTTATCCGTACCCCTCATATAGACGCCATGGCCGGTGAAGGAATGCGTTTTACGCAAGCATACGCAGGAAGTCCCGTCAGCGCCCCTTCCAGAGCTTCATTCATGACAGGACAACATTCAGGCCATTGTGAAGTACGAGGTAACAAGGAGTACTGGAAAAATGCACCGATCGTGGAATATGGACAGAATAAAGAATACTCAATAGTGGGGCAACACCCTTATGATCCCGACCACGTAATCCTGCCGGAGATAATGAAAGATAACGGCTATACCACAGGTATGTTCGGTAAATGGGCCGGAGGTTACGAAGGTTCCTGTTCCACTCCCGACAAACGGGGGATAGACGAATACTACGGTTATATCTGTCAGTTTCAGGCTCATCTTTATTATCCCAATTTCCTGAACCGTTATAGTAAAGCGTTGGGTGACACCGGAGTGATACGTGTAGTGATGGATGAAAACATCCAATATCCGATGTATGGTCCCGACTACCTGAAACGTCCGCAATATTCGGCCGACATGATTCACCAGAAAGCATTGGAGTGGCTGGATCAGCAAGACGGCAAACAGCCGTTTTTCGGCGTATTGACTTACACCTTACCTCATGCGGAACTCGTTCAGCCGGAAGATTCTATCCTGAATGAATACAAAGCTAAATTCAACCCGGATAAAGAATTTAAGGGAAACGAAAGCTCACGATACAACGCCATCACGCATACACACGCCCAATTTGCCGGAATGATTACCCGCCTGGACTATTACGTAGGCGAAGTTTTGAAAAAACTGAAAGAAAAAGGACTGGACGAAAACACATTGGTTATTTTCTCCAGTGACAACGGCCCTCACGAGGAAGGCGGAGCTGATCCTACTTTCTTCGGCAGAGACGGAAAACTACGCGGACTGAAACGTCAATGCCACGAAGGAGGAATACGTATTCCATTTATCGCCCGTTGGCCGGGACACATACCTGCAGGCGAAGTAAACGATCACATCTGTGCATTTTATGATTTAATGCCGACGTTCTGCGAAGTTGTTGGTATCAAAGACTACGAAAAGAAATACCGCAATAAGGAAAAAGAAGTCGATTATTTCGATGGGATTTCTTTTGCTCCCACACTGCAGGGTAAAAATAAGCAAAAGAAACATGACTTTCTGTATTGGGAGTTTGATGAAACAGACCAGATTGCCGTACGCATGGATGATTGGAAAATGGTAGTGAAAAAAGGAACACCGTTCCTCTATAATCTAAAAACAGATATTCATGAGGATCATGACATAGCACTCCAACATCCGGATATCGTAGAAAAGATGAAGGCTATCATCTTTGAACAACATACTCCGAATCCTCATTTTTCGGTGACGTTGCCCAAACGATAAACACACAGATAAAGAAATAATGAGTAATCAGCAGTTGGAAAGCAAGTTATCATTCATTCCTATACGGTTTTCACCACAGAGGACACGGAGGGTACAGAGGTGAATCTTGTTCATGCCGGTACTGAAATGAACTAATTTCGAGCTTGTGCAGATTTATTTTTGATACCTAATGGGGTTATGGCTAATGATACATGAATTTATTCGTCTGACAATTGTTGTTCTTTCGTCTGACAATTGTCAGACGAAAAAGAAACAGCTGTCAGACGAAAGTTCAACAACTGTCAGACGAATAAATCTATGTATGATGAATATTAAATCATCGGTAAGCACTCAATTAAGGGCATACCCTTTAATTTGGGCACTGTTGAAGTGCCCAA
>DXOJ01000521.1 GCA_019412865.1 Bacteroides sp.
GTGTAGATATTATAATATTTACTGAGTAATGATACAAGATAATTGCGTACATCTTCATTATCCTCTATAATAAGTAAAGTCATTTCCTTGGAGATAGTATTAGGCTGAGATATTTCGCAAGGATTGATATCTGTTGCAATGAGTGCTTCTACATCTGAATAAGCATGAGTAGATTTGACTATTTTGTCTTTATTGAGGAGTTGATTTGCTGTGTAACTATCTTTGCCTAATGGAAGGATGAACGATACAGTCATCCCATGTCCTTCTTTATTATCTATCCAGATACGTCCGCCGTGTAACTCAATGATGCTTTTAGTTAAGTTTAAACCAATTCCACTTCCCAGCACTTTTTCGCCCGCTTGGAAGAAAGCTTCGAAGATACGGGGCATCATATTAGCAGGAATTCCGGAGCCGCTGTCTTCTACCTTAATCAAAAGAACCTTTCCTGCTGGGAGATTTAAATTTTCAGGTTTCTGTATATCTTCAGTATTGGTTTCCATACTTGATATGATTATGTAACCTCCGTTAGGAGTATGTTTTAAAGAGTTGGAGATCAAGTTAAAGAAAACCTTTTCCAGTAGAATAGCGTCAAACCAGATATCAGTTGAGGAAGTACTATCATTAAATTCGATAGATATGTTTTTCTTTTCGGCAACAGGCATAAATAGTTTGATAATTTCAGGTATGTAAGTTCCTAAATTATAATTACTGACGTGAAGTTGCATTTTCCCAGCCTCTAGCTTGTGGAAGTCCATTAATCGGTTTACTAACCATAATAAACGTTGGGAATTACGATTGATAAGTTCCAATGATTGGCGATATGCGAGAGGCATATCTTCTTTATGTAACAGGTCTGTGAGCGGAGCTATAATTAAAGTCAGCGGAGTGCGCAGTTCATGTGAGAAATTAGTAAACATTTGTACTCCCATATTATGACTGATTTCAATATTCTGTTTTTCCATTTGTTTTAATTGTAGATCCATTTTTAGTTGTGCTTCCCGGGTTTTATAGCGTATAAACAGCATAATCATACTAATTGTAAATGCAAGGTAAAATAGGTAAGCATACCATGTTTTCCATAAAGGAGGAATGACCGTAATTGACAACGAAGCATTGCCATTGCTCCATATACCGTCATTATTACAAGCTTTTACTTTAAAAATATACTTTCCTGGAGGGATGTTGGTATAATTAACACTTCGTTCATATGTCGGTTCGGACCATCCTTTATCAAAGCCCTCAAGCATATAAGAGAATTTATTGTTGGAGGCAAACACATAACTAAGCGCAGAGAATTTGATTGTGAATGATGTTTGGTTATACTTTAACCTGATTTTCTGATTAGAGATATTCACCCATTGAGCAGTTTTATTGTCTTCCAGATAATCTGCCCAGATTCTCATTTTTGTAATATATACAGGAGGGATAAATGTATTTCTCCTAAGTGATTGTGGATCAAATGAGAGAAAATGATTATTTCCACCCACATAAAAAATGTCGGATGAGCTTTTTAAGCAGGCGTGTAAATTGGTTTCCAGCAAAGAATATCCATTTTTATTGTCCCAGTTAGTGAATGTTTCCGATTTCGGATCAAAACATGACATTCCTTTTAATGTAGATATCCATAGTTTTCCTGTATTATCTGCTACAATGCTGTTAATTGCATTATTCGAAAGACCATTTTTTTCATTATACATGGTGAAATGTTCTTTGATGTTGTTATATAATCCTACACCTCCTCCATAAGTTCCTATCCATAGATTTTCGGATGAGTCGGTATAAAGTGTACTGACATGGTTACTTGGAATGAATTGATCAGAGTTTTTTTCCTCACTTCCAAAATGTTTTAATTCATTTGTTTGCGTATGATAACGATATAGACCGGCTGCACGGGTCCCCATCCAAATATAAGGACCTATGGCTTTTAAATCTTGTACGTTGATGATAGAAAGCTCTGTGGCACGTCCTTTTACTGGAAAAGATTCTTCCAATTGGTCATTCTCCATGTGGTAACGTAATACTGGGCTATCAACTCCTAATGCAATCCAATAAATATTATTGTTATCCTTTGCAATACACCGTACTTGGTTATAAGGGAAATTAGGTATTTCTTTTATTATACGCCGAGTCTCCATATCATAAAGATATAGTCCACAATAATAAATGCTGATCCATAAAAGGTGGTCCCCCTCCTTTTGTATATATTTTACTTCATTGTTTGTTATTGAGCGAGGTACATGAAGTGGACAGTATTCGTAACTCTCGTCTTTGGGATCATAGATGATTAGTCCACCATCTGTTCCTAACCATAATTTTTCTTTGTATTCTACTATAGCATTAATGTTTCCAATACTTTTCTGGAGTTTATATTCAGGTCTATGAGGGATGAAGAAATTGCTATATGGCGTATATAAGTTAACTCCTCCTCCGTAAGTGCCGATCCATATATTGTTGGCTTTATCCCGATATAGGGAGATTATGGTGTTTTCACTTAAACCGCAACTTTGTTCTCGTTGGTAATAATTGATTAGTCTGTTTGCATGCCGGTCATAAATCAGTACTCCTTCTCGGGTGGCAAGCATAAGATTACCTTCTTGTGTTTCTACAATGTAGTTAACTTGAGAATTATTAAAGTCTTTACCATTCTCCATTGTTAAATTAGCGTCTACGAGTTTCCGGTTTTTGCGGTCAAACCATTTTAGTCCGGAATCCCACATGCCTACCCATAGGCGCTTATCATTGTCTTCATATAAAAAATAGATTTTATGTTTATCACCAAATTGAAAGCGTTCTGTGACGTAGGTTACAGGATTCATGATGCATAATGTGTTGTTAATAAGATAACAAATCTCATTTTGACTATTTTGCATAAGCCAAAAGACTGAGCCATTGGTTGAAATAGGAATAAAATCATCAGTCTCTTTATTATATAGATTGAGGCCTTTCATACTACCCACCCATATTCTTTTTTGATTATCGCATAACAAATGTTTGATGCAGTTATCTGATATGCTATATTGATTGGCTGGGTCATGAAAATATTGAGTAAATGTGTTTGAAGATACATCGTAACGATTGAGACCGCTATGAGTTCCTATCCATAAGGTTCCAGGAGATTCTTCAATAATGGTGGTAACATCACTACTGGATAAAGAATGTGGTTGACCGTCAGCACGAAAAATCTCGAACTCGGTACCATCAAATCGGTTTAGCCCATCCCGTGTGCAAAACCACATAACTCCATTGCTATCTTCTAAACTACGTATAACCGTATTTTGTGAAAGTCCATTGCTTACATTGTAGTTCTGAAACAATATATTGTTATCTTGTGCTTTGCAAATGGAAATAAAAAAAAGAAAAAAGATTAATGTAATGTTTCTCATGCCTTGATATATATATTTAATAGAAGCAAATATAATTTGTTTGCAAGTAACTCGCAAACAAATTCGAGAGTGAAAATACAAAACGTAACTTGTGTGATAGTAATGTAACCAGAGTAGGAATAAAGATACATACATCGAGAAGATTGAAACATGATTGCTAATAGATTAAAATAATGAATACTATTTTTGTTGCATGAAAAACAAAGTGAAATGAATTATGAAAAACTTTTTTTTAATAGTTATTGTTACGTTAGCCGTATCCATGTTCTTTTCTTGTATAAAAGAAAAAACAACAGCTAGCTCAGTAAGTGAGGTTTATGAATTTCAAGCAGTAGATACCACTTGGAAGCTTTTGACTTTACGCGAAAAAATAGGGCAAACAATGTTGATGTTGCCTGATCGTGAGATGGAGCTCAATCTGGGAGAAGGGTCATTGGAAACATACTTCAAACGTTATCCGATTACAGGGTATTTTATGGGTTGGAAATTGTTTACTGGAATTCCGGAGGAGAAGAGGGTTGATTTTGTTCGTACTTCTGTTGAAGAGTACCAGAAGGCATCGGAACTTCCTTTATTATTTCAACAGGATTATGAATCAGGAGTAGGGCTTCAAGGTATGACTCCTTTTCCAAAAGAGATGGCATTGGGAGCTACAGATTCTCCGGAATTAGCATATAAGTATGGTAAAAGTGTAGCATTGGAGTGTCGTTCGCTAGGTATAAACTGGGTGTTACATCCAGTTGCTGATTTAAATGTGAATCCATTGAATCCTATAGTAAATACACGTTCTGTTTCAGATGATCCAGAAAAAGCTATTTGTTTATTATCTGAACAAATTAAAGGATTGCAGGATAATTCTATAGCAGCAACAATTAAGCATTTTCCGGGAGATGGGGTTGATTATCGTGATCAGCATCTAATGACAACTGTAAATTCTTTGTCTGAAGAAAAGTGGAAGCTGTATCATGGAAAGGTTTTTGCAGAATTGATTAAAAAAGGAGTTGCGTGTATAATGCCCGGTCATATAACTTTGCCTTCATATCAAAAAGAAAAAATAAATGGTTATTTACCTCCAGCGACTTTATCTCACGAACTACTGACTGATTTATTGAAAAAAGAGATGCATTTTAATGGAGTTGTGGTGTCAGATGCAATGACGATGGCCGGTTTTCGAGGATGGTATAAAAATGATCTGGAAGGGCAAGTTGCGAGTTTTTTAGCCGGGGTAGATATCTTGTTATGGCCTTCCTATGAATACATGGATACGATAGAAGTACGGATTCAACGTGGTGAAATCCCAATGGAGCGGTTGGATGATGCTGTTCGTCGTGTATGGGCAATGAAAGAACGTTTTGGATTATTAAAGAAAAACAGGGAGTTGATACGCTTGATTTCCGCAGAAGAAAAGTCAGAAATACGGGAAGCTTCCAAAGAGATTACAGAGCGTTCGATTACTTTAGTTCGAGATGAAGACCATAAGTTGCCGCTTTCTTTGGAAAAAGATAAAAAACTGTTATTAGTAGCTGTAACTCCCGTAGCTCATAAAGGTAATGATCGGGACTTTAAACGATTACAAAATTTGCGTGATGAGTTTGTAAAGAATGGTTTTGATGTTGATTTCCGACGTAATATACTTTATGAAGATCAGGGGTGGCAGGATAATGCGACAGAACTGTATGATAAGGTAATCTTTTTAGTAGCAAGGAACACGCATACTCCGTTTGGACCACTTCAATTATGGGATGATGAGGCTCAGTCCGTATGGGCTGCCAACTCTATGGATAAAAGTAAAGTGATTGTTATTTCATTAGGTAGTCCTTATATTGGAAATGAATATTTTGAACGTGTTAAAACTTATATAAATACCTATTCGAATGATGCTTCCACGCATTCAGCTTTATTACGGATATTGATGGGCAAACTTCCATTCAGAGGCAAGTCGCCGGTTGATCTGGAACGTAAACTATTTACATTTTAATCATTATACTTATGAGGAAATTTATTTTATTTAGTGGAATAATAACCTGCTTCATTGGGCTTTGTTTCAGTTGTACTACTTCAGAAAAGCCTGCGGGGTTACAAATTCGTGAGGGACTTCCTAATTTTAATTATAAGATACAAAAAGGTGAACCTGTATCTATTGTCTTTTTAGGTGGAAGTATAACAAATCATCAAGGATATAGAGTACAAATTACCGATTGGCTCAAGCAACAATATAGCAATGTACAATTTACTTCAATAAATTCAGGAATTGGTGGAACAGGATCTGATCTGGGAGTGTTTCGTACAGAACGTGATGTGTTACAGTTTCATCCGGATTTAGTGTTTATTGAATTTGCAGTAAATGATGCTAAAACAGATTCATTGGTAATTGCTAATTCCATAGAGGGAATTGTGCGTAAAATCTGGCATCATAATCCACATACAGATATCTGTTTTCTTTATACGTTAAATGAACCCATGTTGGATGACTTGAAGTCTGGAAAAAACTATCGTTCCGTAAGGTATATGGAAACAATAGCAGACTATTATGATATTTCATCTGTTAATTTTGCCGATGATGTTCTGAAGTTGCTAAATGATGGTAAGTTAGTTTTTAAGGGGGACTCAAAAAAGGAGAATGATGGTAAGATCGTTTTTAGTAATGATGGTACACATCCTACTTACGATGGTGGGCATCCTATATATACAAATACACTGCGCCAATCTCTATTACAAATGAATAAAGCGCAGCAAAAAGCACATGTATTGAAATCCCCGTTGTATGTAGGTAATTATGAGAAAGCTAAAATGATTCCTATTACAGATTTCGAACATTCTAAAGGTTGGAAAATACTCTCTAAAGACGATAAAGCTTTTTCTTATTTTCAGGGAGATCAAAAAGCATTACCGGTTGTTCTGGAATCTTCAGATCCTGAAGATTTTATAAAAGTACATTTTAAAGGAATCCGTGTTGGAGTATTTGATTTGATTGGCCCCTCGTCCGGAGGGATGACTGTGGAGATAGATCAGAATGATCCTTTCTATATTCGTCGATTTGATAAATATTGTGGAGATCGAAATCGTACTAACTATTGTTTGTTCGAATCATTAAACGATGAAGAACATACGGTGATTCTTCGACCTGATAATAGATGTTTTGAAAAAGCTGAAATATATGGGACAAATCCAAAGCGAATATCAGAAACAGAGTATTTTAATGAGTTTAATACATATTTGGGATACATCCTTTTAGTTGGTGAGGTTATACCAAACTGAATCTTGTAAAAACTGCTTTAAACCACCTTATTTTCATAATCAGATTTCTATTTTTTTGATTATGGTAATAAGGTGGTTATCTGAAAAACTGGTTTATGTTAAATATCAGTCTTTCTTAAACCACCTGTAAAACCATTTACCCACCTTCTCATAATGCCGGGTTTCGGTATCAGTGTATAGTTTAGAGAAGAATGACGTATCTAATGGTTCTCCCGATTGGTTAGGATATAATACGATTAAGCTATTGTTAGAGAAGTATTTACTAAGCTGTCTCGGTAGTTTCTCAAAAGAACTGTCGTAAGAGAGAGTTCCCGGTCGTGCACTGATAATAACTAATAAATGGTCGTAGCTTACTTGTCCTGTCAATACCAGCAAGTCATTCCAGTCTTCCAAAAGAGAGAAATCGGTCAACGTTTGTTTATGTCGCTTCTTTATCCACGCTTGCAGGCGTATGGTTGTTTTCTCATTGGCAAAGAAATGTACCCGGCATCCGAGGGTACTTCCCATTCTACAGAAATGTTCCATCCAATGAGGAAAACCGGATTCGTATTCGGCTTTAGGAGGGACGGCAATGACAATTCGTTTGATTGTATGGACTGGTATTAGAAACTTAGAGATAATTATCTCACAGTTTAATCCATTCAATAAATGTTCGGCAAGTATTCCAAAGTATGAGTCTGTGATATTTTTCTTACGATGCAGCCCGGTGATAATACTTGTGATCTCATTTTCCTTGACTGAATGTATAATGCCGGAAGCTATATTCAAATCATACCGTGTGACTTTCTTCAGTGGTACATTTGCTTCTGTTGCTGTCATTTCCGCTTTTTCCAGGTAATATTTGCTTCGAAGTCGTAGATTATCGGAATTATTATTGTCGTTGATTACATTGAGGGCCAGTAGATTATCTTTCAATTTAGAATCACGTATGATTAGAGACAGATTCACCATGTCCTCGATAGTGTCCGGGTTGGCTATGGATACTAAAATCTTCTCTGTTTCTTTTGAAGATTCATTTTCCGATAGTGAGTCATCCATTGCCACTTTTCTGGCTGCCCGTTCGGTAATCAGTGAGCTCACTACGCAAGTGACCAGGATAAGCAAGACTGTGCCGTTCAGTACATCATCATTCAGCAAGCGCTCGCCGGTGGGCAGAATAATGTTATATCCGACTAATACGGCTGCCAATGTGGCTGCTGCCTGTGCGTTACTTAAACCATACATCAGATTTCGTTCAAGAACAGACATCTTGTATATCTTTTGTGTCAGCCAGCACGCAATCCACTTGCCTGTCAGTGCCATGGTGATCATTACGGCAGCAACTTTTAAAGCATCCCCATGTCCGAAAATAACCCGTAGGTTGATTAACATTCCTACTCCGATAAGGAAATAAGGAATGAAGAGGGCATTACCGACGAACTCTAAATGATCCATCAATGGAGAAACGTGCGGAATGAGTCGGTTGAGTACTAATCCAGCGAGGAAAGCTCCCAAAATACCTTCCATACCTACAAGTTCCATCAGTCCTGCTCCTAAAAAGACCATTGCAAGCACAAAAATGAACTGCATCACGTTGTCATTGTATCGGTGGAAGAACCAGCGACCGATGCGTGGGAAGAAATAAATGATAAGTGCTCCTAGAAAGATTACTTTTACTACTAGCCAAATCCAGAATAAACCACCGGTTTCTCCTTTGAATAATCCGCCTATAACGGCTAGTACTAACAGCGTGAGCGTATCCGTCACGGCCGTTCCTCCTACAGCAATACTTACACTACGATGGCGGGATATACCGAAGCGGGTGACGATGGGATAGGCAACGAGTGTGTGGGAGGCATACATACTGGCTAGCAGTACAGAAGTGATTACACCGTATTTCAGATAAGATATATTTGCCACGAACCCAATCCCGATGGGAATGATGAAAGCCAGTAATCCCAGCACTAATGCTTTGTTTCGCGTCTCTTTGAAATCCCCCATGTTCATTTCCAGACCGGCCAGAAACATGATGTAATAAAGCCCGACTTTGCCGAATAACTGAAAACTGCTATCACGTGCCAGGATATTAAATCCATGTTCGCCAATAGCCAATCCCGCCAGGATCATACCGATAATATGAGGAATGCGCAGCTTATTCAATAATATCGGAGCAAACAAAATAATTAGGAGTACAAGGAGAAATATCCATGTAGGGTCGGTGATAGGGAATGTTAAATCAAGGCCAATCCAATCCATAATTTGACAAGTTCGTGATATTTGTTCCGCAAAATAACCTAAAAAAAAGCTTCTAAAAAAGGATTAGTTAATAAAATTAGTCATTTATTTTTTCTTCAGATTCATGATCGATGGAATGAAGAATGCGAGTGTCCCTGTTATCACAATTGCAATACCGCATATAGCAAAGAGATTGGCTATACCGATAGCATGACTCTAATAAAATTCTAATAGCGTTCTAACAAATCTCTAATAGGCTTCCGGAATACCTCCACTTACCTTTGCATCCGAAAAAGAATGCTAACAATATTTTTATGGATGATGATGAAAAAGAAAAATTTGCAAATGCTTTTAATTTGCGGTGCATTGCTAGTTACCGCATGCAAGAGTAAATCAAAGGAAGAACAACAGAGTGGTTATCGTATGGAAGGTGACACAGTGCAGATCACAGACCGTTTTTTATCTGAAAAGATAAAAGTGGCTGAGGCCAGACTTGAACCTTATTCCAAAGAAGTGATAACTTCCGGTGTGGTACGTCCTATTCCTACCCGTTATGCCTGCATTGCTTCCCCTTTTGCAGGAAGAGTTACAAAATCGTATATACAAATCGGACAACAGGTGAACCGGGGAACTCCTTTGTTTGAAATCAGCTCACCGGATTTTACTACGGCACAAAAAGAATACTTCCAGGCATTATCGTCACGTGAGCTGGCTAAGAAAGATTTAAAGCGCAAAGAAGACCTGATAAAGAACGGAGTTAGTTCGCAGAAAGAACTGGAAGAAGCACAAAATGCTTTGCTTATTGCCGACAAAGAGTTTGAAAATGCGTCTGCTGCACTGGAAGTATATCAGGTAGAGCATCCGGAGAATATGACACTGGGACAGCCCCTTGTGGTGCGTTCGCCTATTTCGGGCGAAATTATAGAGAATAATATTGTGACCGGACAATACCTGAAAGATGATACCGAACCTGTTGCAATAGTGGCAGATTGGTCGGAAGTGTGGATTGCCGCCCAAGTGAAAGAAAAGGATATTCGATTTATCAATGCAGGCAGTAGTCTGGATATAGAAGTGTCGGCATTACCGGGGATGGTGATTAAAGGTAACGTCTATCATGTAGAAGAGGCGGTTGACGAAGATACAAGGTCTATCAAAGTGTTTTCGGTTTGTGATAATTCGAAGAAACATTTGAAATTGGGCATGTATACTACCGTCCATTTTCTTAGTGCTCCTATTGAACAGGTTCAGATTTCGGAGAGCGCATTATTGCAGGGGGAGAAAGACAGTTATGTGTATGTGCAGGTTACTCCGGATATCTTTGTAAGAACACCGGTGAAGGTAGAAGCGACCAAAGATGGGTTTGCTGTGATAAACGATGGATTGCATCCGGGAGATAAAGTCATCAGTGAAGGAGGATATTATTTAAAATAGGAGATTATGCAGAAGGATTTGATGCTTTCAATTATACAGAAAAGATGGATAATGCTTTGTCTGTTTGTGATGATGTGTGTTTTCGGATATTACTCATGGACGCAACTTTCAATAGAAGCCTATCCGGATATTGCAGATGTCACATCGCAGGTTGTTACCCAAGTGCCTGGACTGGCTGCCGAAGAAGTGGAACAACAGATCACTATTCCTTTGGAACGTGCCATTAACGGTTTGCCCGGCATGCATGTTATGCGTAGCAAAAGTACGTTCGGACTCTCTATGATTACGATTGTATTTAAGGATGGGACAGAAGATTACTGGAGTCGTCAACGGGTACAGGAAAGATTGAACGAAGTGGAACTACCTTATGGGGCAGTCCCCGGACTCGACCCGCTGACATCACCTGTGGGAGAGGTTTACCGTTACATTATAGAAAGTGACCAACATTCACTTCGTGAACTGACCGACCTCCAGAATTGGGTGGTTATTCCCCGTATCAAAGAAGTTTCAGGAGTGGCGGATGTAACAAATTTCGGAGGTATCACCACCCAGTTTCAAGTAGAAATAGATCCTTATAAACTGGAACAATATCACTTATCCCTTAGTCAGGTTATTGAGGCTATTGAAAATAATAATGCCAGTGTGGGAGGCAGCATATTGAATAGAGGAGATCTGGGGTATGTGGTACGTGGTATAGGATTGATCGAGAATCTGGACGATTTGGGGCATATTGTAGTCACTACAGCTTCCGGGGTTCCTGTCTTTTTAAATGATATCGGTTCTTTGAAATATGGTAATCTGGAGAGGAAAGGTGTATTGGGATATACCGATCGTACCCGTGATTATTCGGAAAGTTTGGAAGGGATTGTGCTTCTTCTGAAACATGAAAATCCGTCTAAGGTATTGGATGGCATTCATGCGGCAGTGGATGAATTGAATCATGAAATTTTGCCGGAGGGGGTGCGTATACATACTTTTCTGGATCGTACCAGCCTGGTGGACACTACTTTGGATACTGTTTCCCATACACTCTTAATGGGGATGGCATTGGTTGTTATTGTGCTTATTCTGTTTTTGGGCAACTGGCGTGGAGCATTACTGGTTTCAATCACCATTCCGGTATCCTTGCTTATCGCTTTTATCCTGATGCATCTTACGGATATCCCTTCCAATCTTCTGTCACTCGGAGCCATAGATTTTGGAATCATAGTAGATGGTGCCATTGTTATGCTGGAAACTATTCTCAAGAAACGTGAGGATTATCCCGAACAGTACATTGAAGAACAAAGTATCGCACAACGAGCCAAAGAGGTAGGACGCCCGATTCTTTTCTCCACCATAGTCATTATTACAGCCTACTTGCCATTATTCGCTTTCGAACGTGTGGAACGTAAACTGTTTACTCCTATGGCATTTACGATGAGTTATGCAATGATCGGAGCACTTTTGGTTGCTCTTCTGCTGATTCCGGGACTGGCTTATGCTATTTACCGTAAGCCGCGCAAGGTCTATAAGAATAAATGGCTGGAAAAATTGAAGGAGAAATATACTGGCGCAATAGTGAAACTCATAGAAAAACCAATAAAGACCATACTCTTTTCATGTTTGATTCTGATTGCAGGTAGCTTGTTAAGTGGTGTTGTAGGGAAAGATTTCCTTCCTGAATTGGATGAGGGTTCGATCTGGTTGCAGGTGAATCTTCCTCCCGGCATTTCTGTTGAGAAATCGAGAGAGATGTCCGATACCCTTCGTTTCCGTACGATGAAGTATCCCGAAGTAACTTATATCATGGTTCAGGCAGGGAGAAATGACGATGGTACAGATCCGTTCACCCCTTCGCATTTTGAGGTATCTATCGGGATAAAGCCTTATGATGAATGGCCGAAGGGAAAGACCAAGCAAGATTTGATTCATGAACTGGAAGAAGAATATAAGACACTACCCGGTTTTAGGGTCGGATTCAGCCAACCGATGATAGACGGGGTGATGGATAAAATAGCCGGTGCGCATAGTGAATTGGTTGTAAAGGTATATGGTGAGGATTTTCGGGAAACACGTCGTATTGCGGAAGAAATCACCCGGGCGCTGGGAACGGTGAAAGGTGCCGTTGATCTGGATATTGACCAGGAACCTCCATTACCTCAACTGCAAATCATTATGAATCGGGATGCGATTGCCCGATATGGGCTGAATGTGTCTGATGTAGCTGATTTGATAGAGGTGGCAATCGGAGGGAAAGCTATTGCTCAGCTTTATCAGGGAGACCGTCAGTATGACATTACCTGTAAATATAAAGAAGAAATGCGGGATACACCCGAAAAGATAGCCGGATTGACGCTGACCTCTTCTACCGGAGCTAAAATACCCCTTTCGCAGGTAGCCGAAGTGAAGTTGAGTGTCGGGGAAAGTACGATCACTCGTGAAATGAACAGACGCCACCTGACGGTAAAGTTGAATCTGCGTGGACGCGATCTGGCTTCTTTCTTAAAAGAAGCGCAGAATGTGATCGATGCGAAAGTGAACTATGATAAAAGCAAATATACAGTCAAGTGGGGAGGGGCTTTCGAAAACCAGCACAGGGCTTATACCCGTCTTTCTGTCATTCTTCCGTTGACGCTGATGTGTATGTTTATTTTGCTTTATGCTACGTTCGGGAAGTTCCGGCAAGCCGGTCTGGTATTGTCCATCGTGCCGTTGGCTCTTTTTGGCGGAATGCTTGCACTCAATGTACGCGGTATGACATTGAATGTATCGTCTGCCGTGGGCTTTATTGCCATGTTCGGACTTTCCATTCAAAACGGAATTATTATGGTATCTCAGATAAATAACTTGCGTAAAGGAGGAATGGAACTTCGGAAGTCTGTTATCGAAGGGGCACGTCAACGGTTCCGTCCCATTCTGATGACCTCGGTCACTACGGTACTCGGACTGTTTCCCGCTTCTCTGGCAACTGGAATCGGGAGTGATGTGCAACGTTCTTTGGCAACGGTTATTGTATATGGATTGATGTTCTCCGCACTCATTTCTATGTTTGTGCTTCCGGTTTTTTACTATCTGATTGAGAATAACGTTTTAAATAAAAAGAAGAATGATGAGAAGGAATATACACTTTAATATCTTGCTCCTTTTGTTGCTTGTGGAAGCAATGTCTGTTCATGCAGTGGCGCAAATACCGGACAGGACTCTCTATCAGAGTATCTCTCTCGATGAGTATCTGAAACGGGTAGGGGAAGGTAATCTAAACTATCTGGCAGAAAAATTGAATGTAAGTATAGCTGATGCGGAGATGATTGCGCAAAAAGTGCTTCCTGATCCGGAAGTGGGATTTGAAGCCGGTCATGAGACTTTTTCATTAGGGCTTTCCTATTCACTGGAATTAGGAAACAAACGAGGGGCACGGATAAAGTTGGCACGTAGTCAGATGGAGCTTGAAAAACTAATCCTGGAACAGTCATTTCAGAATTTGAGGGCCGAAGCTGCCAGTCTTTTTTTGGAGGCAGTTCTTCAAAGAGAGTTGCTTGAAGTACAGCAAAGTTCTTACCAGTATATGTTGCAATTGAGCCAGTCAGATAGTTTACGTTATGTGGCGGGAGAGATTACAGAGAATGATGCCCGGCAATCAAAGTTGGAAGCTGTCACTTTGCTCAATGCGGTTTATAGTCAGGAAGCTGCCTATCAGTCGGCATTGGTCGTGCTGAATAGACAGATGGGGATGGCTGCGGACACTCTTTATATTCCGTTAGGTCATTGGGATGAACTAAACCGTGAGTTTTATCTTTCGGAGTTGATTAAAGTAGGTCTGGATAATCGTATAGATTTGTTTACGGCTCAAAAAAATACGGAAGTTACTTCCCGTGCATATAAACTGACGAGGGCAGAACGCCGCCCGGATATTGGCTTGTCCGTTTCTTATGAAAAAGACTGGAATCGTTTTTTTCCATCGGCTCGTTCTGCTACGGTAGGAGTGTCTGTTCCTTTGGCTTTTTCGAATATCAATAAAGGGGCCGTTAAGGCTGCTAAATTTCGTATTTCCCAGTCCGAAATTCAGGAGAAAGATATAGAACAACAAATACAGGCAGAGATTATGCAGGCATGGTTCAGTTATGAAGCAGAGAAAAAGAAAGTGGTTCAATTTAAGTCGGGAATGCTTGGAGATGCTCAAAAAGTAATGGATGGGATGGCATATAAATACAAACGTGGTGAAACCAACATTTTGGATGTATTAGTCGCCCAGCGTACTTATAATGAAGTGCAGCAAGAATATCTTGAAACGATGAAAGGATATGCTGTCTCGTTGGTAGAACTGGAAAAGGCTTGTGGCATTTGGGACATACGTTTCTGAAAAGGGAGGATTCTTATCCGGTTCTACATTCTGCAATGACAGTAGAACCGGATATTTATTGTTAGAATACTAAATTGTAATTCTGATACCTGCCAACGAGAGTTTATGGCATTCTGTATCTTTCGCATATTCTATAATATTCTTCCTGTTTTTTCTTGGACAACTTCTTGATGACTTCTTCTACCGAATGACTAATCAGTTCTTTGATAAGTTTGTCGGGCACATCTCCCTCTAAGTATACGGTTATCCAATGTTTCTTATCAGAAAATGGTCCCCAAAAAATATCTCTATACTGTTCTATTAATTCTTCTGCCTTATCAGGAGCACATTTCATGTCAGCCCAGAATCTTCCGTTCTTTGGTTGTAATGTGGCAAAAGTGAACATTTTATCCATGACCTTAAAAACCAGGACATTTTCACCAAACGGCATACATTCTGTTGCTCCTTTAACAGACAGGCAATAGTCTCTATACTCCTCTATATTCATGATTTCCCTCTTTGTTCTTTTTCAGAGCATTCGTTTCAGCTTTGCCCTGATCCGGCTCAAACTTACCGGAGTTATTCCCAGATAAGAAGCAAGGCATTCTAATGGCATTCTCTGCAATAACTCCGGATTGTTCCGGATCAGCTTCATATACCGTTCGGATGCATTGGTGAATAATAGGGAAATAAGTCTTTCCTCCGTTTGCATGAATTCGGATTCGGCAAACTTACGTCCCCAGTTGGCGATATGAATGTCTTCTTTGAATAATTCCTGTAAGTCTTTACGCTTCAGTAAATACAACTCCGACTCTTCCATCAACTCCATCGATTCATATCCCTGCTGGTTATCCACATAACTTTTCAGCGAGACAATGGCAGCACCCTCTTTCCCGATCCAGAATGTAACTTCTTTCCCATCCACAGGAATATAAGCTCTGACAATCCCTTTCTCGATAAAAAAGATATTCGTTTCAGTTTTACCGGCTTCCAGTATATGATACCCTTTGGGGTACGTCACTTTAGACAGATGCTTTGTCAATTTATCCATCGAAGCTTCCGGTATCGGGTATATCTTATTGATAATCTCGTGTATATCCATATAACATGAATCATTTTCTGCAAAAATACAAAAAGTTAGATTAGGAAAGAGGAATTGTTCATACTCTTATGCAGTCATTTCTTATCAAATGTAAAGTGAAAGCTCCTGCTGTCTGCCTAATTTTGCAGTCTGATTTTAAAATAGAAAGATATGAATTGGATAATATTGATTATTGCCGGACTCTTTGAAGTCGGCTTCACTTTTTGTCTGGGTAAGATAAAAGGAGCAACGGGTGCTGACTTTTATTTATGGGGAGCGGGGTTTGTAATCTCTGTAACCTTAAGTATGTACCTGTTGGCAAAGGCTGCGCAAACATTACCCATCGGCACTGCATATCCTGTTTGGACGGGAATAGGGGCAGTGGGAACCGTATTGGTCGGTATTCTGTTTTTTCATGAACCGGTCACTTTGGGGCGTTTGTTTTTTATGACGACTTTGATTCTTTCAATCATAGGATTGAAACTGATGTAATTTGAAATGGACCGGTACGAAAGATATTACCACAACTCTACAAATACTAATCCTTTGGAGGAAAGTGCGTTTTAGTAGGAATTATTTTGGTTGATAGAATAAATTCATATATTGGCAGAATATATGGGCGTATCTCGCCGATAACTAAATTATTATTCTATTCACCATTATCGATTAAAAAATGAAATCTACAGATTCCGAACCCCAAGGAGTCGGTATGGAACTGGAACAGTATCGTACCCGGCTCGAGCAAATGATTGAAGAGAAGTCTAAAGACCTGATTGTCATTCAGGAAAATCTGGAAGTAACCAACCGACGGCAGGCATTGTTCATCAAGGTACTGTAAATTCTGCAACTGGAACCGGACATACCTACAGCTATGAATATGGCACTTGCCGAAATTGGACGTTATACTGGTGTCGACCGTTTGGCAACGTGGGAGAATCATCTCGACGGAGTAACGTATGGCTGCACCTACGAATGGTGTAACGAGGGTATCGAGTTTGCTATAGATTATCTGCGGAGTATGACCATTGAAGCGGGAAAATCCTGGTTCGATATGCTTGAAGAAAACCATATCATCTGTACGTCTGATATTTATTCACTTGATCCTTTTATAACTTAAATGCTCAAAGTGCAAGGCGTGAAGGCCATCGCTGTCTTTCCTTTGTCACAGTTGGGGGGGCATTTCAGTTTTCTTTCATTTAACTTCTGCTGGAAGAAACAATGGGATGAAAAAGATGTGGAATTGATGGGGCAGATTTTGCAGATTGTGTCTACCGCTACAAAGCGCTGGCAGGACGAAACATCCCTGTAACAATCGCAGCGTACGATGCAAAAGGTATTGGACCATATCAATGCTAATATTTTTGTTAGCGATTATGAATCTCTGGAGGTGCTTTTTGCAAATAAACCTTTCAGGGAAGAAGCCGGGCAGGTTCCGGAAAGGGTGACATGCTGGAAAATGCTGAATGCGGGACTGGATGGGGCATGCACACATTGTCCGAAAATTGCCGACCGCAAACTCACAGGTGTTATCTCCATTCGCAAGCACGTGGGACTGGAACTGATTGAAGCGAAAGAGAAAGCCGAAGAATCCGACAGGCTCAAATCGGCATTTTTTGCCAATATGAGTCACGAAATACGTACTCCTCTCAATGCTATCGTAGGCTTCGCGGGTCTGCTTGCTGAAACTGATGAGATAGAACTGCTTTAAGCATATATGTCGCTGGTGCAGGAGAATAACGAGCTGCTGCTCAATCCTATTTCCGACATTCTGGATATTTCCAAGATTGAGGCCGGCACGATAGAACTTACTACCTGGTGGGTGGATGTACCTCAACTTTGTCGGGAAGTGATTACTACTTTCTCACATAAGAAACATGATGGAGCAGTAGAACTGCGTTTTGACGAAAGTTTGTCGCAGATCGTGATTGATGCCGACAAGAACCGGATCATGCAGGTACTCTATAATTTCATGGCCAATGCTCTGAAATTTACCACCAAAGGATCGATCATCCTTTCTTATACGTTGAATGATGACGGCCAGGTGCGTTTTTGTGTAACGGATACGGGTAAGGGTATTCCAGCTGAACAGTGTCATGTTTGGTGAGGGCGCACAACGGCAGTGAGGTCATAGAGCTTTTTAACGCCGAAACTCCCGATCTCATCTTTATGGATATGAAAATGTCGGGTACAAACGGAATAGATACAACTATTCTGTTGAGATGAATCGGAGAGAATTTAAATATGAATATTAGCTTTAAGATGATATTAAAAGAATGAGATACTCCTGTGA
>DXOJ01000522.1 GCA_019412865.1 Bacteroides sp.
CAACAAACCTATTGGCAGACTTAAATATGCGCTTATTTAATTCCGCCAACGGGTATTTATTATACTCTTTCCGAAGCTTATAGTATGAAGAAAGATATCGAAAAAGAAGTTTACTATCTGATTCTGACTGCCATTGCGGATCTGGAAACTCCGGTGAGGGAATATGCCTCATTGCAAAAGCTCGCGCATCTGATGTATGAATCAGGAGATATTGACCGTGCGTACAAATACTTGAGTTGCTCGATGGAAGATGCTGTGGCATGTAATGCTCGTTTGCGGTTTATTGAGGTGACGGAGTTTTTCCCGATTATCGATAAGGCATATAAACTAAAGGAAGAAAAAGAGCGTGCTATTTCCCGTATGATGCTAATCAGTGTAAGTTTGTTATCTTTGTTTCTTCTGATTGCTATTTTCTATCTATATCGTTGGATGAAGAAGTTGTCTGTTATGCAGCGGAATCTTAGTCTGGCTAACAAACAAATGTCTGCGGTCAACGCGGAGCTGGAGCAAACCGGAAAAATAAAAGAAGTCTATATCGCCCGCTATCTGGACAGATGTGTTAACTATCTGGACAAACTGGAAACTTATCGTCGTTCGTTGGCAAAATTGGCAATGGCATCGCGTATCGAAGATTTGTTTAAAGCTATCAAGTCCGAACAGTTTATCCGGGATGAGCGGGATGAATTCTATAATGAGTTCGACAGGTCTTTTCTGAAACTTTTCCCGAACTTTATTTCAGCTTTCAATAATTTGCTGGTAGAAGAAGGAAGAGTGTATCCTAAATCCGATGAACTTCTGACAACGGAACTTCGTATTTTTGCCCTGATCCGTCTGGGGGTGGTAGACAGTAACAAGATTGCTCATTTTCTCGGATATTCTTTGGCCACTATTTATAATTATCGTAGCCGGATGCGTAATAAAGCTGCCGGAGACAAGGATCAGTTCGAGCAGAATGTAATGAACCTATAATGTTATTCATAGATAGCTATGTGTTATTGCTTCGTAATATGCGAGGCAATAATGCCTGTATATAAAGCAAATATCTACTTTTAGTGTCCAATAATCCACCGTATATCTCTCTTTTTTTCCTACCTTTGTAGACAACTAATCTAAAAATAAATATACTAGAGAATGAAAAAGTTAGTCTACACACTGTTCTTTGTCCTTATCTCCGTTGTAGCCAACGGGCAGGCAAAGTACGTATTCTATTTCATCGGAGACGGAATGGGAGTCAATCAGGTAAATGGTACAGAGATGTATCAGGCGGAAATTCAAAATGGTCGTATTGGAGTCGAGCCTTTGTTATTTACTCAATTTCCGGTTGCTACCGTAGCAACCACTTTTTCTGCTAAAAATTCAGTAACAGACTCTGCAGCTGCAGGTACTGCATTGGCAACAGGAAAGAAAACTTATAATGGCGCTATTTCTGTAGGAGAAGATAAAAATGCTATTCAGACTGTCGCAGAAAAAGCAAAGAAAGCAGGAAAAAAGGTGGGCGTAACGACTTCTGTCAGTGTGGATCATGCTACTCCTGCCGCATTTTATGCACATCAACCCGATCGTAATATGAATTATGAAATTGCTCTTGATTTGCCGAAAGCCAATTTCGATTTTTATGCAGGCGGTGGTTTCTTGAAACCTACCACCACTTATGACAAGAAAGAAGCTCCGAGCATTTTCCCTATTTTTGAAGAGGCAGGATATACAGTAGCACGTGGCTACAATGACTATAAGGCAAAAGCTGCAAAAGCAGAAAAGATGATCTTGATTCAGGAAGAAGGAGCCAATCCTTCTTGTCTGCCTTATGCTATTGACCGCAAAGAGAATGATTTGACATTGGCACAAATTACGGAAAGTGCTATTGACTTCCTTACTAAAGGCAATAATAAAGGCTTTTTCCTGATGGTAGAAGGAGGCAAGATAGACTGGGCATGCCACGCTAATGACGCTGCTACTGTGTTCAACGAAGTGAAAGACATGGATAATGCTATCAAAGTAGCTTATGAATTCTATAAGAAACATCCGAAAGAAACGCTGATTGTGATTACCGCAGACCATGAAACTGGTGGTATCGTGCTCGGTACGGGAAAATATGCGTTGAACCTGAAAGCATTGCAATATCAGAAAAATTCTACCGACGGACTCTCACAACGTATCAGTGAATTGAGAAAATCAAAAGGCAATAAAGTCACTTGGGAGGACATGAAAACATTCCTCGGCGAAGAAATGGGCTTCTGGAAACAATTCCCTATTTCTTGGGAACAGGAAAAAACGTTGCGTGATGAGTTTGAGAAATCATTCGTGAAAAATAAAGTTGTATTTGCTGAAAGTCTGTATTCTAAGAGCGAGCCGATGGCTGCACGTGCGAAAGAAGTGATGGATGAAATAGCTATGATAGGATGGGTAAGTGGCGGACACTCTGCCGGTTATGTTCCTGTATTTGCTATTGGCACAGGTTCTCAACTGTTTGGTGAGAAGATTGATAATACAGAAATTCCTAAAAGAATTGCGAAAGCTGCAGGATATAAATAATAGAACTGTATGAATATAAAAAATAGCCGGAAGTCCTTGGACTCCCGGCTATTTTTTATATGTTCTTGCAAATTATGCTTTCACACGTCCTACGTAAGAACCGTCACGAGTATCGATTTCGATTGTTTCACCCTCGCTGATGAACAAAGGAACACGTACTGTTGCACCTGATTCCACAGTTGCAGGTTTCAGTGTGTTAGTAGCTGTATCACCTTTCATGCCCGGTTCTGTGTACGTCACCTTCATCTGAACCTTGATCGGCATGTCTGCATAAAGTACAGTTTCAGTAGAAGCATCAGAAACAACTTCCAATACTGAACCTTCGAGCAGGAAGTCAACACCATTAATCAGATCGTGAGCGATAGGATGTTGATCGAATGTTTCCTGGTTCATAAAGATATAATCTTCTCCTTCTTTATACAAAAATTGGTATGGACGACGTTCTACACGTACATCTTCCAACTTTTCACCGATGTTGAAACGGCGTTCGAGAACGTATCCGCTAACTACATCTTTCAGTTTAGTACGCATAAAAGTGTTACCTTTACCTGGTTTTACATGCAGGAATTCTACACAGAAATAGAGCTTTCCGTCCATACGGATACAAGTTCCGTTTTTGATGTCTTGA
>DXOJ01000523.1 GCA_019412865.1 Bacteroides sp.
TTCAAAAGTCGTCTGGTGGAGGGCTGGCTGTTGTCATACAATTCAGTGCAAATAGAAAGACAAATCCAGACACTTTTTTCCAGATAATTCTCCATCCGCTAGAATGAATTATCTTGCTTCCCTCAGCCGTAAAAATGTTTCATATAAATCCAGAGCCCCGTATTCCCATTCTCTGTTGGGATACGATAGCGCAGGATTCCGTTTTGCCCCCCGTATTAAAAATGCTTTATATAGAGGCTTCACTCATTGATATGTTATGTCCTTCAACAATTCCCCAGCTAAAAAGGTTAGCTACAGCACCAGCAACGTGGGCGGCAGCAACCGAGGTTCCTGTCAGGGTAGTCATTGGAATGGATTCTCCGTTCCTGTACCCTATGGATGGTCCGCTTACATCAACTCCCGGGGCTGTTAAATCCGGTTTAATTAATTATCAGTTCGCATTCTGGGGCAGCTCCGGTAAAATTCTGCCCAGGCAGGACTCCTCTGGCGGCAATACCAGCCAGAAAAGTTCCGTGTCCGTTGGTATCAGTAGAGGGCACAAGAGTAAGAGGATTGTCAGATTCCAGTGCCTCGTTAATTTGTTCCCGAATGTATTCTGTGCCATAGGTTGCCCCGCTGGCATTATAGCGGTTGGGTACGCCGTCAGGAAGATTGTCTTTATCATCTGGGAGACTCTGATCCCAAATACTGATAATTCTGGTAGTTCCATCCTGATTGCGAAAAAGAGGATTCGTATAGTCGATTCCCGTGTCTATGATGCCGATTATAACTCCTCGTCCCTGATTGCTAAGGGCAGGCGATGTGTGAGTCGCTAATATACCGGAAGCTTCCATGCTGCCACTGCCTAGAAGCGTATACAGACCAGGAATACTGTAATAGGAAAACTTGCTTAATGATATGGGATTTACGGTATCAATAGGGGTATATATAATACGGAGATCAGTACTTACAAAGTCCATACAGGGAATATCTTTCGAATTACCAAAAAATTGCTGCCGGCTTCCGTACCGGTAGATAAAGTCAGCAATGTTTTCTGAAGCTGAGTTAAAAGGACAGCCCGTCATGATATACCTCTTGCAGAGTATTTGATAGTAGTATATGCTGAATTAAAAGAATCTTTCACAAGGATCCGGGACAATATAACAGACGGGCTATCAGCTTATTGATATGCCCGTCTTTTGTTGTCTCATTAAAAATAGTACTCTGCTAGTCATGTTCGGCTTCCGGGCCGGCGGACGGCAAAAAGTTAGGATAAAGTTTTTGCGGATGTAACTGGAATGCCTTTGGTGTGACGCCAGTTATCTTTTTAAAGGTATGAGAAAAATGGGCGTAATCATAGTAGCATAAGGTAATTGCTACTTCACTGGGTGAAAGCCCGGCGCGAAGCATCAGTTTAGCTTCAGAGATCTTGCGTTTATGAATATATTCAATGACACTAATCCCAGTTTCTTTTTTAAACCTGGAACTTAATGTAGCTTCTGAAACATAGAAAGATTTACTTATGTCACTCACCTTTAAAACGGTATAAAGATTTAAACCAATATGCTGCATCACGGACTTAACCAAAGAGGAAAAATCTTTATTACTAAAATGATGCATTAGTTCTGTGAAGTGGATAATTGCACAGTCCCGAACATACAAGACATCAATTAACTTTTCCTTTTCCTCCAATAAACGAATATAGAAATTTCTTAAACGATAGGAATCGGAAATATCATAT
>DXOJ01000524.1 GCA_019412865.1 Bacteroides sp.
GATGAAAGATGTGCTTGCATTGATTCGTCAGGCACAATGGCGTTGGGACTTCGGAGTAGCTTCACACGGAGGTTCATTCCATGCACCGCAGGAAATTCAGAGAATTCTTTCTCATGGATTGGATCGTGCCATACAAGCCCGTCTGGCTGTATCTAAAGTATTGGCAAAGAATGGATATACGGGAGATGTTCCGATGCCGGACATTTCAACAAAGGCAAAAGCACAGGAATATATCGGCTTGGATATGGATGCTGAAAGAGCGGCTAAGGAGAAATTCCTGAAAACAACTGTTCCGACATGGTTGGAGAAAGCGAAAGAAAACGGTCGTCTGGCACAGAAATAAGAGAATTTATATATGTGGAGCAAACCATGGAGTTATAAAGAAGGGCTGGTGATTGGCGCAGGATTACTGGTGATAGGGTTATTGCTGCAAATGACAGTGGGAGCCATTCATTGGGACCTGTTTGCCTGTCCGGTCAATGTGATTGTGTTAGTGGTTTATATCATTGCTTTGGTAGCCATGCACCTTCTTCGCAAACGTGTCTATTTATTCGGATGGTTGAGTCATTATTCCGCTGCTGTCTCGTCTCTATTGTGGGTGGTCGGCATGACGGTAGTGATGGGACTGATCCGGCAGGCTCCTTCCGGTCATGCTCCGGCTGATCTGCTGGGATTTTCGCAGATGATTTCTTCCTGGCCTTTTGTCCTGCTCTACTTTTGGATGGTCACCGCCTTGGGGCTGACAATCCTTCGCACCGGTTTTTCTTTGAAGATCAGCAGGATTTCTTTCCTTCTGAATCATATCGGATTGTTTATTGCACTGATAACAGCCACTTTGGGAAATGCCGATATGCAAAGGTTGAAAATGACAACCCGGATGGGAAGTGCCGAATGGCGGGCTACGGATGATAAAGGTCAACTGATTGAACTTCCGCTGGCTATCGAACTGAAGGATTTCACTATCGACGAATATCCTCCGAAACTGATGTTGATTGATAATGAAACCGGCCGTACGCTTCCCGAAAAATCTCCTGTACATGTATTGTTGGAAGAGAGAGTGACAAATGGCAGCTTGCAGGACTGGCAGCTAACTATTGAACAATCTATTCCGATAGCTGCTTCTGTGGCTACCGAAGATACTTTGAAGTTTACTGAATTTCATTCGATGGGAGCGACTTATGCTGTCTATCTGAAAGCAGTCAATCAGAAGACTCAAACAACTAAAGAGGGATGGGTAAGTTGCGGTAGTTTTCTTTTTCCCTATAAGGCAATCCGGCTGGATTCTTTAACCAGTATTGTAATGCCGGAACGGGAACCGCAACGATTTGCATCGGAAGTGAAGATTTACACACAAGAAGGAACGATCACGGAAGGAACTATTGAAGTGAACCGTCCGATGGAGATAGAAGGTTGGAAAATTTATCAACTTAGTTATGATGAAACAAAGGGACGATGGAGCGATGTCAGTGTCTTTGAGTTGGTTCGCGATCCGTGGTTGCCGGTTGTTTACACAGGAATAATAATGATGATGGCAGGAGCCATCTGTCTGTTTGTCAGCGCACAAAAGAGGAAAGAGGAGGACAAAGCATGAGTTGGGAATACTTTATACTATTTGCAATAGCTGCACTGGTTTGTTGGGCTTTGGGAGCTTTTGCTGCCTGGAAAGGTACAAAACCGGGATGGGCTTATGGATTTACTTTCTTAGGTCTGGCTATTTTCTTCAGTTTCATTATCGGAATGTGGATTTCATTAGAACGTCCTCCGATGCGGACAATGGGAGAGACACGGCTGTGGTATTCTTTCTTCCTTCCGTTGGCAGGATTGATAACCTATGCACGCTGGAAGTATAAATGGATTTTAAGTTTCAGTTGCATCCTTTCATTGGTCTTTATCTGTATCAATATCTTCAAACCGGAGATTCACAATAAGACGTTGATGCCTGCTTTGCAAAGTCCGTGGTTTGCCCCTCATGTCATAGTGTATATGTT
>DXOJ01000525.1 GCA_019412865.1 Bacteroides sp.
TAACTCAATTTTGGAGGCAAAAATACGAAACTTTTCTCATATATCCTGTAATCCATCTCTTTTTTGTATCTTTGCCGCCTCAAACTAATAGGTATGACAGGACAAAAGACACCCACTGCGTTGGGTACGGAAAAGATTGGGAAGCTTTTAATGCAGTATGCCATTCCGGCAATTATCGCCATGACGGCGTCTTCTCTTTACAATATGGTAGATAGTATTTTCATCGGTCACGGGGTGGGTGCGATGGCTATTTCCGGATTGGCGTTAACTTTCCCGCTAATGAATCTTGCCGCGGCTTTCGGCTCACTGGTCGGTGTCGGTGCGGCTACATTGATTTCGGTGAAGCTGGGACAGAAAGATTATGATACCGCACAGCGGGTTTTGGGAAATGTGTTTGTATTAAACCTTATTATAGGTATTTCTTTTACGGTAATTGTTCTTCCTTTCCTCGATCCGATACTTTACTTTTTCGGGGGAAGCGATGAAACGGTGAAATATGCCCGTGAATTTATGCAGGTTATCTTGCTCGGAAATGTGGTTACCCATTTATATCTGGGACTGAATGCAGTGCTCCGTGCTTCGGGCCATCCGCAGAAAGCGATGATGGCAACAATAACGACAGTGATAATCAATATATTGCTTGCGCCATTGTTTATTTTTGTATTTGACTGGGGAATCCGTGGGGCGGCTACGGCTACGGTTTGTGCACAGTTGATCGCATTGGTCTGGCAGCTTCATTTGTTCTGCCGTAAAGACGAGCTGATACGGTTGAAAAAAGGTATTTTCCGTTTGAAACGGAAAATCGTGCTGGATTCATTGGCTATCGGTATGTCTCCCTTCCTGATGAATATGGCTTCTTGTTTTATTGTGATTCTGATTAATCAGGGATTGAAAGAATATGGAGGTGATTTGGCAATCGGAGCATTCGGTATTGTCAATCGCATCGTCTTTGTCTTTATTATGATTGTGTTGGGATTGAATCAGGGGATGCAGCCTATTGCGGGATATAATTTTGGTGCGAAGCTCTATCCCCGTGTGACGAAAGTGCTGAAAGCAACCATTTGCTGTGCGACTGTAGTGACGACGATTGGTTTCCTGATAGGTATGTTCATTCCGGAAATCGTATCTTCCATCTTTACTTCGGACGAAGAATTAATCAATATTGCTTCTAAAGGTTTTCGTATTGTGGTATTTTTCTACCCGATTGTTGGTTTTCAGATGGTAGCTTCCAACTTCTTCCAGAGTATCGGAATGGCAAGTAAAGCCATTTTCTTGTCGCTGACGCGGCAGATGTTATTTCTGGTTCCCTGTTTGTTGATTTTGCCTCATTATTATGGACAAATAGGCGTTTGGGCCAGTATGCCTGTGGCAGATTTGGCGGCTAGTCTTATATCCGGAGGTATGTTGTGGTGGCAGTTCCGGCAGTTTTCATTATCAAGTAATTTGAAACATTAAAAAAAGGAAATATGATAACTTCACAAATGTCTTACGAGGAATTGGCGAATGAAGTAGCAAAGGACTATATGGACGTGAGCATGATAATGCGAAAAAAAATGCCGGATGCTCTAAAGTATTTCCGCAGGCAAAGCAGATTTCCGATGTTTCTTTTCTCTACAGTCACTTCACCCAGGAAGAACAAATGGATTTTGATATTTTTCGCCAAGAGTAAGCGACGTTTGAAGCAATATGTTGATAGCTTTCTTGTTTGTGTCAGAGAAACAGATCACGGCAAGTATGTTTATCGATACGATTTACCGACTAAAGAAGGTTCTGTCCCCGGTGTGACTTTTTATCCTCCTCATTTTTTCAGCAGATATGCCCTGCGGATGGGGTTGGAACTCACCGGAGAGGATCTGATAAAAAGGTATTTTAAAACGAACACCGCCATGCGCTATAATACCGACCATTTATTCTTGAGTGAAGAAGAAATGAAAGAGTTGCTGAATCCTGTGTGGTATACCAGTCCGGATGGCATCTCGCTCGGGTCGGTTATGATGGTGTCCGGCATGGAGCTTTTTATCTGCAAGACTTTCGTTCCTTGGAATATGTGTAAAAAGGATCAACTGATAACATGTGGAAAAGAGGAAATGTTCCGATTGCAAGAGGATCTTGAACTGGATACACATGAGGAGGACGTTGTGAGTCGGTCAGAAAATAATAAGATTGTTCAAGAGTTTGCACGGATGATATTGGAGCTTATAGATAAGGCTGGTTAAATTCTCAACGATACTCACCCCTATGAGAAAAAATACTCATACCTATGAGAATATATTCCCATTAGTATGAGTATTTTTTCTCATAGGGGTGAGTATTATCCCTTGTCAGAATATTCGGAAACGCCACTTTATAGCCTTTCTGATAAAGGTTTTACCAATCGAATAAATCGATATATTGGTCGAATTCTGGTTTATTTTCGATACCATGTTTTAGAAAGACAGCGACAATCTGCTTTTGTTCGTCAGGATGTAGCATTCGTTCTTTGTTGCGGATGCGGTAAAACATACTGCGCCCCATCAAAGAATATAATTCTTTGCGGATGGTGACAGCCGTAGAATAGGGGAGGTTGTCCAATATGTGGTCTATTCCGCATGCAAAGCGTGAAGTGCAGTATGGTTTGAAAAAGTTGCAGTTGTCTTCGTTTCCTATTATATGGTTGGATTGACTGTCCGGAAATCAGGAACGTTTTGCGGTATACAGAGCGTAGCTTGATAGCGTAGGCATTTATTACGGCGCGGACATTTGCTGTGGGTGCAGTATAAATAATTCTTTGGGACGTCGTTAAAGTCAATTTTTGGGTTCATGATTTTTATATCTTATCAATGATACAAATATAGGTGTTTTTTATCCTGTAGACAAGATAAAAATGCTATTGTTTTATCTTGTGAATGGGATGAGGCGATAAATAGTCAATTCTATTTGTTTCAAAAGTAGCCTATTTTTACAGGAGAATCAATAGAGAAAGTAGCTGGTCGGCATCGAATTACCTATGGAAAGACATTGCAAATTTATAACTCTATACTTAAAGGGGTGAAGCTGAAGAAAGATATATTGGCTACTTATCGAAAGCGTGCTATCAATGCTCATTTATTATCCAAACTTCGGATGATAGGTGTTGTGATGAAAGTCTGGACCGGATTCTTGCCGGACACTCTATTGATAAGTCTAATAATAAATGATAGATGAAATAATAGAGAGAATCCAGTAATATTTAATATGGAATAATCCAATCTTTTTCTTATCAACCAATCATATAA
>DXOJ01000526.1 GCA_019412865.1 Bacteroides sp.
TTCCATTTTATTGTGTGAATTTATAACGCAAGACACGGCTATTTACATCGGTACAGGTATAGGTATTATAGGAATATACCTTTCTTATCGACGTAAAGGATTGTTAATTCCTAATTTTATCCTCTATATAGCGACCGGAGTGCTGGCACTATTATCCGTAGCAGCTCTCATTCCTGGTGATTATGTTCCCCCCGGTGCGCTCCCGCTTACTCTGGAAGTCAGTATTCTCATTCCAATGCTAAGTCTTTATATGCATAAGAAAAGGTTTATCAACCACTTCTTAAAACAGATAGGTTCTTGCAACAAACGTTTATATGCTCAGGGAGCAGAAGCCGCCGTTGTATCTGCTCGCATTGCCTTGATTTTCGGAATACTGCATTTTATTATAATCAGCATCACCGTCATTTTCCAAAACCCACTAAGTAAGACAAGTCTGTTTGTACTCTATAAAGTGTTACCTCCTACTGTCTTTCTTATGAGCATCCTGTTCAACCAGATCGCTATCCGTTTCTTCAATCACCTAATGTCTCACACAGAATATGTTCCTATTGTGAATACCAAAGGAGACGTGATCGGGAAAACCCCTGCGATAGAAGCTGTTAATTATAAGAACGCATACATCAATCCGGTGATAAGAATTGCCATATCCACTCATGGAATGCTGTTCCTTTGCGACAGACCGTCAACAGCCATTTTGGACAAAGGAAAAGTGGACATTCCCATGGAATGTTATCTCCGATATGGAGAATCTTTAGAGGCGGGTGCCACCCGTTTGATTAACAATGCTTTCCCGCACGAAAAAGATATCAAGCCAGAGTTCAATATCGTTTATCACTTTGAGAATGAAGTAACCAATCGTCTTATCTACTTATTCATCGTTGATATCAAGGATGATTCCATCCTTTGTACCCCTCGCTTTAAGAACAGTAAGCTATGGAGCTTCAAACAGATAGAGGAAAACTTGGGAAAAGGCTTCTTCAGTAGCTGTTTCGAAGATGAATATGAACACCTAAAAGACGTTATTTATATAAGAGAAAAATACAGGGAATCTTAGACAATTCAGGCACATGTCCCTTCCAGTCCTTCACAGTACGCGTCTGTATATACTCTCCTTCACATGTAATATCGGCAGCAATACAAAGCTTTGTTTGAGGACGACAGTTTAACAAAATATCTTCTATCATCTTATGATTCCGGTAAGGCGTCTCAATGAAAAGTTGTGTCTGATTTTCAGCATACACACGCTGCTCCAATGTTTTCAGTTTCTTGGCACGTTCCCCCGGTTCAATCGGCAGATAACCATGAAACGCAAAGCTCTGCCCGTTAAAGCCCGAAGCCATCACGGAAAGAATAATTGAAGAGGGTCCAACCAAAGGAACTACCTTCAGTTTTTTACGTTGTGCGATGGCAACCACATCCGCTCCCGGATCAGCTACCGCCGGACAACCGGCTTCGGAGATAACTCCCATTGAAGCTCCGCCTACCAAAGGTTGCAGATAACCGGAAATATCTTCAGGTGAAGTATGTTTGTTCAACGGATAAAATGTCAACGCATCAATATCAATCTCCCGGTCCACCTTTTTCAGGAAACGACGGGCAGAACGAACATCTTCGACTATAAAATACCGGATACCGGAAATAATTTCCTTATTATAAGAAGGCAACACCTTTTCAATAGGTGTATCGCCTAAAGTCACGGGCAACAAATAAAGGGCAGTTTCCACTTATTAAATTGAGAATTGAGAATTAAAAATTGAGAAATAAGAAAGAGAAACGATTCAGGAAGCCAGGTAGTTAGATTCACTTAACATTTCGTGGTAATCAGTAAATTCCAGAAGATCTTTCAGCTTCATATCCTTATGCTTTTTCATGTAAGAAGCAATGATTCTTGCTCCCATCCATGTACCTATCAATGCCGGAGCTTGAGCACCCAACATATCAACAGCAGGAGCAGGCTTCATATAATAGCGGATCACCATCGGGTCACGAGCATGCAGATGATCGTTGGTACAGATATAATTCCATATCTCCTTTTCATTATCCTTGCACCAGTCGCTTTCCTCCTTAGAATACCCCATTGCTTCACCAATATCACTATATCCCAATAAGTTTTGCACTACGTAATTGATCTTCCCCGTATGCATCATCAAGTCAATCAAACAAGTACCCTCATGATAGTTCATTCCATAACGGCTCAAAAGATAAAAAGCAAAACAATCCGGCACAATCCGTTCCGGACGCATCGAGCGACATTGATAATCGTAATAGAAACGCTTATAAAGAGGATAATCTTCCCCCATATATTTATCAAGACTGATTCCCAATAAAGAATCCACTAAAATAATAGATTCGTTGAAAGCGGATACTTGCGAATAGATAAACGGCACTTTCGTATCAGGCACTTCCTTTTTCAGTTTCCGAAATCCTTTGCTAAGTCCTTTTTCCACTTCATCCAGATTAGGATATTTTGCTTCTACATCGCTAAGCAAACGAACCAAAGTCGTATCCGAATAGAATTTTTGCAGACGTTGCGAGATGGTATCATCTTTCACTGTACCGATAGACAATACATCCTCAATCAGGATTTTCGTCGGCATACGGTAGTCCATCGTCAACTTCTGCATAGCAGAAAAACTGTTGGAGCGAACATATTCGCTCAACAGCTTATCATATCTCAGAACAGAAATCTCTTCTTCCTTCTGCTCCGTACCCTTTCCTGTGCTTATCCCGCAGGAGGCGAAAAGCATACTCATTAAAATAATAAGAAGAGAGATCCGTAGTTTCATATTTTTTTATCCGTAAATGATGTTACCATTTTCGTCCATATACTCATCGAGTCCTTTCTCGTAAGTAGCCATGGCACGAAGACTCATACCTACACTGGAGAATCCACCGTCATGGAATAAGTTCTGCATAGTTACCTTACGGGTAAGATCGGAGAACATCACGATGCAATAATCGGCACATTCGTCAGCCGTAGCATTTCCGAGAGGAGACATACGGTTGGAGAAATCAAACAGTTTATCCATACCCTTCACGCCCGAACCGGCAGTAGTAAATGTAGGAGACTGCGAGATAGTATTCACACGTACGCTATGTTCGCGTCCGTAGATGTAACCAAAGCTACGTGCAATAGATTCCAGCAATGCCTTTGCATCTGCCATATCATTGTAGCCGTAGAAAGTACGCTGCGCGGCCACGTAGCTCAAAGCAACGATAGAACCGTAATCAGCAATAGCGTTCAATTTCTTGGCCGACTGAATCATTTTATGGAACGATACAGCCGAAATATCCAATGTCTTGTCCAAC
>DXOJ01000527.1 GCA_019412865.1 Bacteroides sp.
CAAAATCAAGACCGGGATAATTCTTCTCAAATTCCAGACGGACATTATGCAAAGGAGACTCGGCGGAATCAAACATAATCAGTTTCCTGATGTTCATCTGAGCCAGTTGCCGGCAAAGCTCGCTACCAATACTACCGGCAGCTCCCGTTACCAACACAACCTTGCCACAGAACTCGGTCATCACTTCCTCCATATTGATATGAATCTCTGAACGTCCCAGTAAATCCTCAATTTTGATAGGACGTACCCATTGATGGAAACTTCCGTTCTCATCGGCCTCACTAATACTTGGAGATATTAGTGTCTTCAATCCGCTTCTTTTGCAATACTGGAGCAGTCGGTCTTCCTCTTCACGGGTATTTTCATAGCGGGCAAATAAGATGCCTCCGATACATTTCTTACGAATCAGTTTATTGAAGCAATCTTCATCTTTAAAAGAATAAACAGGAAGATCAGCCACACGCCGAATAGAATTACCTGTTCCATAAATACAAAAGCCTACAACTTTATAATGAGAACTGTTCAGTAACCGGACTTTCAATGCCACACTCTTATCATCAATGCCATAAATCAGAATACGCATATTCTTTTTATTCAGTACATTCAGCAAGAATTCATAAACAATAATCAACTGTATACGAAACCCAACCATAACAATAAAAGTAAGCATAGCATCAAACAGTACAAAAATTATTTTCTGACTGTTATGTAATCCCGTCTGTGGCAGGAGAAACCAAATGACAATGGCTATGCAGACAGCCTTTATGAGCACACTTCCCGCCAACCTCCATAATTCCTTCAACTGGGAAAAACGAATCGTATTACGATAAGTATGAAATAGAGTAGCCCCCAAAACACTCGATATAACTGAAACCGCCAAGATATGGAAAAGCGAAACTATTTCTTTGGAAGTTTCCGTAATATAATGAATGCCAATAAATGACACCCAAGTACACAGTAAAGCTATGAATGTATCGATTCCCAATACAACCCAATAGCTAAAGTAGTTTTTCTGTAAATAGTGAATAAAACGGTCAAATGCGTGTTTCATAATTTAAATCCCCCAATTAATTATCATATATTCTTACAACGCTGATTATAAGCAACTAGAATAATAGTATAAATCGTACATAATTATATTATTTCTATCAAATCAGGATTTACTTCTACACCCACCGAAAAGAAATTAGGCAGTTCGACAAGAAGACGTTTGACTTTAGAGCCACGGGTAGTAAGCAGACGGCCTTCATAACCTTCAAAAGGACCTCCAATAATACGGATCATACGACCATATATCGTATCGCTTATCTCTTCAGGTAAATAATATTTAGGATTTTCCGAACCTCTGACAGCACGTATAAAACGCTCCATATCCAAATCGGAAACAATCATAGGCTGACAATAACCGCCACCTTTCTGGTAACGATATTGAAGGGTCGGTATTTTACGAACAAACAGATCTAGAACTTCTCTTGTATCGTGGATAAAAAGCAGGTCCTGCATAAACGGTACTTCTTCACGAATTCGCTTACCATTTTTTAACTTCAACCGCCATTGCATAGGAGTAAATACTTCTAGATGTTCATCACTAAGCTGCTTATAAGCAGGTAACTTAGCATTAGGGCGTTTGAGGTCACGCATCACATACCAATGCATTCGTTGTTCATCTTTCAGGAGCGCCATAAAACCTCAAGACAATAATTCTAATCCTACCTGATTACATACAGCGTTATATATCAAGCAGTTATCATCATATTTCACAAAAGTTAGAGATCCCTCCCCACTATTATTAAACTTTCTCATCTTCACCATACAAGATGCATTCAAGGTCTATTTACAACCTTACTTTTTATTTCTCTCTATAAGAGAAATACTAACGGGTACAAAGGTACGTAATTTATTGGAAATAACAGCATAAAACATAATGTAATTTTGAGTAATTGCTTCTTCTAGAGAAGGACTTACTCAACAAATGTTTAATTATTATCGATTATATAATGATTATACTTATCTGATATCTATGTGATTAAATTAAATATTACATACTGTTATTT
>DXOJ01000528.1 GCA_019412865.1 Bacteroides sp.
CGGTGCAAAGTAACGAATTATTTGCCGGATAGCCAAATGTTTTTGTATATTTGTGGCATATCTAAAAATAGCGAACATGAAACAGACTTATGTAAAGTATCTGATGGTGGCGGCGTTTGCAGGAGGTTTCCTGTTCACTTCCTGCCGGACCGCACGCGAGACTACGGCACAGTATGAAGTAACCAAAGTAGAGGGTAGCATGATAACGATTGATTCTGTTTGGGACACCAATCCCAACGTGAAAGCTACCGAAATCTTAAAACCTTATAAGGAAAAGGTGGATGCGATGATGTATGAAGTCATTGGCACCAGTGCGATGAAAATGGATAAAGGAGTTCCTGAAAGCTTGCTATCCGACCTTGTCGCGGGTGTTCTACAGCAAGCGGCAACCCAGGTATTGGGGAAACCGGCCGATATGGGATTGGTAAATATGGGCGGCTTGCGTAGTATCTTGCCCGAAGGAGATATCACGGTAGGAGATGTTTTTGAAATTCTTCCTTTCGAGAACTCCCTTTGTGTATTGACTATGAAAGGGACGGACCTGAGACATCTTTGTGAAGCAATAGCGTCTCTGCATGGCGAAGGAGTGAGCGGTGTCCGTCTTGAAATCACAAAAGACGGAAAGCTGCTGAACGCATTTATTGCCGGAAAACCGCTAAAAGATGACCAGCTTTACACAGTGGCTACTATCGACTATCTGGCAGACGGAAACGGACGAATGGATGCTTTCCTGCAGGCAGAAAAGAGAGTATGCCCCGAAAATGCTACCTTACGCGGACTATTTCTTGATTATGTACGCAAACAAACAGCCGAAGGCAAAGCGATTACCTCCAAACTAGACGGACGTATTACGATAAAATAAAAAAAGGAGAATCTAAAAATATTGAATATGAAAAGATTTCAGATATTATTCCTGCTATGTCTTGCATTGAGTTTCACTTTTTCAATCTTTGCGCAGGATACCAAAGAAGTTATCATTTTACAAACAAGCGATGTGCATAGCCGTATCGAACCTATCAATCAGAAGGGCGACGGATATTATAACAAAGGTGGTTTTGTCCGTCGGGCTGCTTTTCTCGAACAGTTCCGCAAAGAGCATAAGAATGTATTGCTTTTCGATTGCGGAGATATTTCGCAGGGGACACCTTATTATAATATGTTCCGTGGAGAAGTGGAAGTCAAACTGATGAATGAAATGGGCTATGACGCAATGACGATCGGTAACCATGAGTTTGATTTCGATGTGGATAATATGGCCCGCATTTTCAAGATGGCTGATTTTCCGGTCGTTTGTGCCAACTATAATCTGGATGCTACGGCATTAAAAGATATAGTCAAGCCCTACGTCGTTCTGGAGAAATATGGCTTGAGAATCGGCGTGTTCGGTCTCGGAACCCAGCCGGAAGGAATGATTCAGGCCAATAAATGCGAAGGAGTCGTTTATGAAGACCCGATCCGTGTATCCAACGAAATAGCTACCTTGTTGAAAGAGGAAGAAGGTTGTGATCTGGTCGTATGCCTGTCTCATCTGGGCATCCAGATGGATGAACAGCTGGTTGCCGGAACGCACAATATCGACGTGATTCTGGGTGGACACTCCCATACATTTATGGAAGGCCCCAAAACATACTTGAATATGGACGGAAAGGAGGTGCCTGTCATGCACACGGGAAAAAATGGTGTTCGTGTAGGCCGTCTCGATTTGACTTTGAAACATAAATGAAGATAATCCCCTCAATAGTAACGCTTTTATTCCTTATTGCGGCCGGCACGGTTTCAAGTCCGGCGCAGAATGCTACAACCGTTGAACCTCTGCTGGTGTATAAAGCCCTTCAGGACAAAGACTGCCGACACTGGGTTGATTCGGTTATGGATAAGCTTTCCTTTAAAGAAAAGGTAGGGCAGTTGTTTATCTATACCATTGCCCCGGTAGATACCAAACGAAACCTGGAACTGTTGCGCGAAGTAATCGACACCTATAAAGTGGGCGGACTTCTCTTTTCCGGTGGGAAGATGCAAAATCAGGTTGAACTGACAAACCGGGCGCAACGGCAGGCAAAAGTCCCTTTGATGATTACCTTTGATGGAGAATGGGGACTGGCCATGCGTTTGCGTGGTATGCCTGTTTTTCCACGGAATATGGTATTGGGATGTATCCGTGACAACAAGCTGCTCTATGAATACGGGCGTGAAGTTGCTCGTCAATGCCGACAGATTGGAGTACAGGTCAACTTTGCTCCGGTGGCGGACGTGAATATAAATCCTGAAAATCCCGTAATCAATACCCGTTCTTTTGGAGAAGATCCGATACAGGTGGCTGATAAGGTTATCGCTTATGCTTCCGGTTTGGAAAGCGGAGGGGTTTTATCTGTGTGCAAACATTTTCCCGGACATGGAGATACCGATGTTGATTCGCATAAGGCGCTTCCGGTACTTCCTTTCACTCGTGAGCGTCTGGACAGTGTGGAACTTTATCCTTTTAAAGAAGCCATCCGTGCCGGATTGGGCGGTATGATGGTAGGACATTTGCAAGTTCCGGTGATAGAACCGATTGGTGGACTTCCGTCTTCCTTGTCCCGCAATGTCGTATACGATTTGCTGACAGATGAACTGGCGTTCAAAGGACTCATATTTACGGATGCGCTTGCCATGAAAGGAGTGGCGGGAAATGGAAATGTCAGTTTGCAGGCTTTGAAAGCTGGTAATGACATGGTATTGTCTCCCCGAAACTTGAAGGAAGAGATACCGGCCGTACTGGAAGCCATTGAAAAAGGAGAGTTGACCCGCGAAGATATTGAAAGCAAATGTCGTAAGGTCTTGACTTATAAATATGTGTTGGGACTGAAGAAAAAGTCGTATGTACAATTATCCGGTCTGGAACAACGGATTAACAGTCCGCAAACGCGTGATTTGGTTCGCCGGTTGAATTTAGCGGCAATAACAGTTCTGAACAACAAGAACCATATTCTCCCTTTGCATACAGACAAAGAGCAGACGATTGCATTGCTCGAGGTAGGAGATCCCGGAGAAACTGATGCGTTGGCGAAACAACTTTCCCGCTATACGTCTTTGGCTCGTTTTTCCCTTCGTGCCAATCAGACGGAAGAGGAAAATCAGCGGTTGCGTGATTCTTTGTCTACCTATAAACGGATTATTGTAGCCGTCAGTGAACAGCGGCTGGCTCCTTATCAGCCTTTCTTTGCTAAGTTTGTTCCCGAAAGCCCGGCCATTTATCTGTTTTTTACTCCCGGGAAGATGATGTTGCAGATTCAGCGCGCGGTGGCTCATGCTTCGGCGGTGGTGCTGGGACATAGCTATAGTAGTGACGTGCAGCGCCAGGTGGCAGATGTGCTATTTGCCAAGGCATCTGCAGACGGACAGTTGTCGGCAAGTCTGGGAGAACTGTTCCCAACGGGAGCAGGAGTGACTATTACCCCTAAAACGCCGTTGCATTTCGTTCCGGAAGAATACGGGCTTTCCTCTGCTCATCTAAAACGGATTGATTCCATTGCATTGGATGGTATTCGTCAGGGAGCCTATCCCGGTTGCCAGGTGGTGGTGCTGAAAAACGGTCATATTATGTTCGACAAGGCTTTCGGTACTTATACGGGTAAAGGAAGTCCTCGTGTCGAATCTACGAATATCTACGATCTGGCTTCCCTTTCAAAAACGACGGGCACCTTGCTTGCCATTATGAAACTCTACGATAAGGGACGTTTTAATCTGACAGATAAAATTTCGGATCATTTGCCGTTTTTGCAACGTACTGATAAGAAAGATATAACGATTCAGGAAATTCTGTATCATCAGTCCGGTTTACCTTCCTGGATTCCTTTTTATCAGGAAGCTATTGACAAGGATAGCTATGATGGAAGATTGTTCAGCGCACGTAAAGATGTCCACCATCCGGTACAGATTGGTACGACTACGTGGGCGAATCCGAAATTCAAATTCAAGAGTGAATATATTTCTCCGGTCAAGACCGGTGATTATACTGTTCAGATCTGTGACAGTTTGTGGTTAAACCGTTCTTTCCGAAAGGTGATAGAAGAGAAAATTGCAGAAGCTCCGTTAAAGCAGAAGCGCTATGTATATAGTGATGTCGGATTTATACTCTTGGGAATGTTGGTGGAACAACTGGCCGGTATGCCTATGGAAGCCTATTTGCAACGTGAGTTTTATGAGCCGATGGGGTTGGAACATACAGGTTACCTGCCTTTACGCCGCTTTGCCAAATCGGAAATTGTCCCTTCCAACAAAGACCGTTTCTTGCGTAAAGAGACTTTGCAGGGATTTGTACATGATGAGGCTTCCGCTTTCTTTGGCGGATTGGCCGGAAATGCCGGACTTTTCTCTACTGCCCGTGATGTAGCCCGCGTTTATCAGATGTTGCTGAATGGAGGAGAGATAGACGGTCAACGTTATTTAAGTAAGGAAACCTGCCAGTTGTTTACTACTGAAACATCGAAGATCAGCCGGCGTGGCTTAGGTTTTGACAAGCCCGATGCAGATGATCCGAAGAAAGGAAATTGTGCGCCTGCTGCACCTGCCGAAGTATATGGTCATACCGGATTTACCGGTACATGTGCATGGGTGGACCCAATGAATGAACTGGTTTATGTATTTCTTAGCAACCGGATTTATCCGGACGTAACGAACCGCAAATTGAACCAGCTGCATATTCGTGAGCGAATACAGGGAGCTATTTATGATGCAATGAAGAAAAA
>DXOJ01000529.1 GCA_019412865.1 Bacteroides sp.
GAGAAATCATAGCCGGGCTCTCCGCTTTGTTGCAACAATGTTAGTCCGGGAAGCTGTCCTTGCAGACTATTTCCCAAGCTTGCGGAAGTAGTTTTCAGCAAATCTTCCCCACGTATGGAAGAAATGGCACTTGTTCGCCTCCATTCCGGTTGTTGCCCATAGGCGACTTCTACAAGTGCAGAGTCGGCTATGTGTTGAGCAAACAAAACGGGAGCATAAAAAGTGAGAATAGTAGTCAAAAGTATAGCATAACGCTTCCCTTTGTATATACTGTTTATTATTGTCATACCTTTTATTTTTAGTTGATTGAACATATTTACCATCCCGGATTCTGAAGCATATACCCTTTATCTATTTCGGTCTGCTTGATAGGATGTAAATAAGAACGGTCACTCCATAATCTGTTTTCAAAGACATAAGGTTTGTAATGTACTTTACCCGGTGCTCCTGTAACAGCGGAGAGCTGCAATCCATACATGGCACCTTTCATAACACCTTCATCATCGGCTATCAGCCAACGTCTTATATCCCAGAAACGATGATCTTCATAAGCCAGTTCCACGGCTCGTTCTCTTCGCAGTTTCTCCCTGAACTGCTCTTTATTCAAAGTGGAAGGAAAGCCCGGCATTCCGGAGCGTTCACGAACTTTCAGGACTGCATCGAATGCTTCTTTCGGGGGAGTTTCATAATATTCATTCAAAGCTTCTGCATAATTCAGATAGAGTTCGGCTACCCGGAAGACAATCCAGTCCATATTAGTGGAGTTGCGCGGAGCCGTTGCTCTTAGTACGCGAGGTACCCATTTGCGAACCAGGTGTTTCGTTTTATCATTGGCTACATTGTGAGCTCCACCGGGCAGAAAATTAAGAATTCCAATCTCTGTATTCCAGTTAGCTCCATGTGCTGCAATGGTTTGCGCAAAACGAGGGTCCAGTTCGTCGTACTTTTCAAGCAGATCATCGCCACCATCCATATTCCATGTTTGTTGGTTCCCGTCTTTTTTCTCATAGAAACGCACGAAATTGAAGGTTGTAAAAAGACCGCCGTCGCTCCAACTACTTCCCGCCCATGCCGGTATATTGCTTGTTATGGGATGACTGCTTGTTGTGAAATTCCGATATTTTTTGTTGGCCAGAATTATTTCTTTGTTATCGGGAGCAGTCCACACATGTTCGTAATTTGTTTCAGGTGTTCCCTCATCGTACAAGTCATAATAGCCAGAAGATTCAACAGCGGTAATGGCTGCCTTGGCTGCTTTAGCAGCTTCATTCCAGCGTTCTTTACTATAGTTTCCATATCCTATCAGGTCATTATTTCCACTTAAAGGAAGGTACGGATCGTCGGTATTGAACAAAGGACTCGCCGCATACAGGAGTACTCTGGATTTGAGGGCTAAGGCGGCTATCCTGTTTGCCCGTCCTACCAATATCGAATTCGTATAATAATCCGGTAATATGGAGGCAGCCCGGTCACAATCGACAAGAATGGAGTCTACACAATCGGAAAATGTATTACGGGGTAGTTTACCATCTTCCGACGGATTTATTCTACGGTGTATTATAGGCAGTCCACCATATCTATATACTCCTTCCCAGAAGACCAAAGCCCGCATAAAATAGGCTTCGCCTCTGGAACGTGTCTTAAAATCAACGTCTCCCGGATCATCGGGCACTTCGTCAATACGTTCAAGCACGATATTGCATTTTCGTAATGTCTGCCAACGGGTGTTGTGACGGGGGTCTTCATCCCAGTCTATGCTGCTGTTGTTATGATTGTCCACGTTCCACGAGGCATTGCCCTTCCCCCAGTTTGCACCTTGTTCGGCTTCATCACACGCTCCTGCCAGGGTTGAGGTTGCACACAATTTACGGTCGATCCCGCTACTTCCCATCGAGAACCCCAGCGGCATACCTTCTGCATAGATGCCTGTTATGTATTGTTCTGTCAAAGTCCTGTCGGCAAAGACACCGTCTTCATCCAAATCGACAGAGGGCGGAGCTTCCAGATAGTCACTACACGAAAACATCAATACAGACGACAGAAGTATTGCACATATATATGTTATTCTTTTCATGATTATCAAAAATTTATATTAAGACCAATATTATATACTTTCTGCAACGGATATGTATTGATTTCAACATTTCCACTTCTCGAAGGTGCTTCCGGGTCCAGATCTACCACATCTGTCCACGTGAATAAATTGGAACCGTTGAAATATAATCTTACACTATTCAGGTTAAGCCGTTTGACAAAACCTCCGGTAAATGTATATCCTACTTCGAGGTTTTTCAATCGCAAATAACTGGCATCCCGTATCCAAAGAGTAGAAGGACGATAGTTGTGATCGGTTTCTCCGTTGGGATTCAGAGACAAACGGGGAAAGGTGATCTTTTCTCCTGCCTCATACCGTTCCTGTGTCCAACGTTCTTTTATCAGAGATTTCGCACTCTCTTCTCCTTTCGCGAAAGGCCACATCGACCGTCCGAAATATTTAATGGATACATTGTCGGCTCCCTGAAATAAGATGGAGAAATCAAATCCTTTATATTGCGCTCCGAATGAGAAACCGTAAATAATCTCCGGTACGGGGGTGTATCCTATCGGAACCATGTCGTAATCATCAATCACTCCATCCTGATTGACGTCTACATACTTGACGTCTCCCGGTTGCAACTGATTCCCGCTCCATGAACTTTTAGGACGGTCTAATGCATTGATTTCTTCCCACGAGTTATAGTATCCGTCAAAGATCAGTCCGAAAAACTGATTCTTTCTTCTTCCGGTAGTCATCTGATAATCATATCTCTTCTGCACTTCATCCATGTAGATGATTTCATTCCTCGCAAATGAATAATTGAAGCGTGCCCAATAATGGAAATCTTGTATATGATGTCTAAAATTAAGGTCCATTTCCCAACCGCGATTTTCCATTTCTCCAAAATTATATGCAGGAAGATTAGCACCTATAATCATGGGGGATGTTGATCTGTTGGCTAATATGTTATTTCGTTTTTCTTTGAATATATCAAATGAAGCAGTCAGACAATTATTGAACAGATTAATATCTACACCGACATTCATCTTTTTCGCCTTTTCCCAAGTCAAATCAGGATTACCGATTTTATTTTCAACAATCATCAGTGAAGTATACGGATTGGAAGCCAAACCGAAATTATACTTGTTCACACCCGAATCGCTCGCTGCTCCATAAGAAGACGGCAGATACAAAAATCGATCACCACCTATCTGATCGTTTCCTACCTCTCCGTAGGACCCTCTCACCTTTAGATATTTAACGATATTGTTTTTCGGAAAAAACTTTTCTTCACTGATGACCCAACCTAATGAAACAGCAGGAAAAAATCCGAACCGTTTGCCTTTGGCAAAATTCTCGGTTCCGTTGTATCCCATATTGAATTCTGCCAAATAACGGGAGGCATATTCATAGGTCAATCGTCCTACCAATCCCTGATAAGCATTAGGTACATAATATTGAAGGGAGGGGGAATAGTATTTACTCTGATTATACAGAATAAGTGCTGTCGTTTTATGAAGCCCGAAAGTTCTATTATAATCAATTCCAAACTCCATATATACTTTCCGGTTCTTATCCCATCCGGTACTTACAGACCAGATACTCTCTTCTGATTGGGGGATCAGATAGATGTAATCCGGATCTTCCGCATCACGGCGCGCAAGATAATAAGGAAAGGTTTTCGAATATTTCTTACGGCTGTAATAATAGCTATCATACGCGATACTCCCGTGTACGGACAAACCTTTGGTCAGCAAAGATGATAAATCATAATTCAGACGTAATGTTGTATTGATGTTATTTCTATTATCTTTCTGATAACCGTTGCTTAATAAGGTTTGCCAGGGATTGACGCTTCCCAATCCATCCTGTATGCGGACAATTTTATTGTCCACCAATCCCGGAGAGCTCAAGGGATTGGCAAAAGAAATAGCTTGCCAGATTCCACTGTTACCGGAGCCCGGAGTAATCACTCTGCCTATCTGGGCGGCCATTTGAACAGTTGCCGAAAAGTCCCGCGTTATCTGAAAATCGAAATTAGTTCTGAAGTTATAACGGGTGTTACGGGGATTTACATCATGATCCGAATCTATCTTGGTATGTTTATAGATACCGGTCTGATCGAAATAACTTCCCGATATAAAGTATTTCACACGTTCTGTACCACCCGAAAGGTTGATGTTATGTTGAGTGCGGGTAGAAAACTTTCTAAGAAAATCGTCTATCCAGTTAGTGTTCGGATGCAAAATCGGATCAAAGCCATTTCTGTACAATTCAATATCTTTATCCGTGAATTTCGGTTGGTAGGTAGAACCCGAAACCCGGGAGTCATTTTCTAAAGCTTCATTGTATAAAGTTGCATAATCCGCACTATTCAGATAACTGGGGAGCTGGGTAGATTGCTGCAAAGCAAAATTACCCGAATAGCTCAACCGGGGACGCCCTCTTTCCCCTTTACGGGTAGTAATTAATACTACGCCGTTAGCTCCCTTTACTCCATAGATCGCTGTTGCCGAAGCATCTTTAAGTATATTCAATGATTCAACTTCATTCGGATCTATGCCGTCAAAATTAGTTCGTTCGATGCCATCGATCATTATTAAAGGAGCCGTGTTGTCTGTAAATGTACTGACACCTCTGATTAACAGACTGGAAGCGTCTTCGCCGGGAGCACCACTTCTTTGAAAAGCAATCAATCCCGGCATTCGTCCTACCAGCATGTTACTAATATTGGATTGTTGTGTCTGTACCAGTTCTTTCCTCGAAATAGAAGCGATAGATGCTGTCACACTTTCTTTCTTCTGCTTTCCGTAGCCGACAACAACGACTTCCTCCAGACTTTGCTCGGCTTCTTTTATTTCAATAGAAAGCACTTTATTGTCTTTTACAGGTACTGTCGTCGTGACATAACCGATATAACTGATTTCCAAAACTGCATTCGGATTTACAGATAAGGCAAAGCGCCCGTTTATATCGGAAATTATGCCGTTAAATGTACCGACTTCCTTGATATTGGCACCGATAATCGGTTCTCCTTTTGTATCGGTAATAGTACCGGTTATTCTCCGAGGCTCCTGTGGCTGTGAAGAAAGATTCTTTTTCACTGCCGTTTTTCTCTTTACAACAATCTGTTTTCCATTTATTTCATATACCAGATTTGTCTTTTCAAACAAGGCTGACAATTTTTCTGTGATTGTCTTCTTCCTGGATAGATCTACACTGACAACTTGATTTAAACTAGGTCGGATATCTTTCGAATAGATGAAAACGTAGCCTGTTTCTTTCTCTATATCTTTAAAATATTCCAGTAGAGTCCCTTTCTTTATATCATAGAGTTCGCTCGTTCCATTTCCATTAGCGAGAGTTACATTCGCTATAAATAGAAAAATAACAAAAAATTTCACAAACAGATATGATTTACAAAGAAAATATGCCCTATTTGCATGATTGTAATAGGAATTTTCCATATTTTTGCGTATCAATTTTTAGGTTTTTCATAAGTAATTGAAAAATTTAAATCTCACGGGTTCGGAAGAGTTGCCTCTCTTCCGAACTTCTTTTTTACAAAGGCTTCATTTCTGTGGTTTATTCATAGGCATTAAATTTTTAGGGTTATTACTCGATTTTTATACTTCCCGCTTCAATTGTACACTGGACATCGTACAGCAACGAGAAGGTTTTCATGACTTGTTCTATATCATCAAATAAGATAAGTTTTCCCATTGTACACTTTTGCGCAACTTCCGGCGTACATGTGATAGATACATTATAGTAGCGACTTAGCCGTTGGATAATATCTTTCATTGTCTCACCCCGGAACTGAAGTACGCCATCTTTCCATGAAATATAATCGTAAGTAGTTATTCATAATTATTTCACATATGTCGAAATTGCATTATCTTTGTCT
>DXOJ01000053.1 GCA_019412865.1 Bacteroides sp.
GTTTATAATAAACCTCTTCATTATTTATTAAAAACTTGAATAGAGTTTATTCGATTTCGAGGATTTCGTGTAAAGAAGAAAGAATGATTGCAATGAATAACCGGCATCTTCTTTTCTTCTTTAATAAATAATTTCTACAATATACTGAATGAGTGTATTGATTATATTATTTTACAATATGTCATTGTTTTGCTCGATAATCGATCATTCAATGTACAAAGCTCCTGTTGTCTGTTCAATCAGTTCGGACTTATGAGTCAGTTCCGGATTGAATAGAAACCATCATTGAGTCAAAAAAAATGCAGAAATCGTCTGTCATATCATATAATTCTGTAATTTTGTTGTGCAAGCCCTGTAAAACTAAAACAGCATTTCCAAGTTAATCTTTTAATACTAAAAATACATATAAGTATGAAAATGAATCTTCATTGTTTTGCGAATCTTATCCCGATAATGATTCTCGCGCTTTTCTCGAATAGCGGACTGATAAACGCAACCGAAGTCGGAAAACGTACTGACGCATTGGAAGCATCAGCCTGGAATGACTCCCAATGGATTTCCGCAGTAAACGCCCCTGTAGTGAAAGGACATAACAACGGTCGCGCAGCCGATGGCGCGAGTTGGTTCGTGTCCATCGTGAAAAACGAACAGAAAATTGTCTCTGCTAAGTGGATGACCGCTGGACTGGGAGTTTATGAGTTGTATGTGAATGGGAAACCCGTAGGCGAGGAATTTCTGAAACCGGGCTTCACACACTATGCCAAGACCAAACGTTCTTTCACTTATGATATTACAGACATCATCCGTACCAAGCCAAACGCCGAGAACATGCTTTCCGTACAGGTGACGCCGGGATGGTGGGGTGACAAAATCATAACCCCTGGAGGATATGACGGCATGATAGGCAAGAAATGTGCCTTCCGTGGTGTACTGGAACTGACTTTTTCTGACGGAAGCAAGAAGCGTTACGGTACTGATCTTAAAAACTGGAAAGCCGGAATTGCCGGCCCGGTGAAACATGCCGGTATCTTTGACGGAGAAGAGTATGATGCACGCGAGCCGATGGGCTACGAATGTGTGGACAAACTTTCCACCCCCGAAGAGAATACAGAATTCTCCGGCGATATCCTGCCTTCGGATGGAGCGGAAGTTTATCTGCGTACTGATCTCGCACTTGCTCCTGTCAAAGCATACATTTGGAAGAATGTAGAAGGAGCAAAGGAGAATGAGTTCGGTAAGGTAATTATCGCCCGTGAGTTCGCATCGGGTACGGAAATGACCGTAAGTCCGGGAGAGACGTTAGTGGTGGACTTCGGACAAAATTGTGCCGGCGTACCTTCTTTCGTATTCAAAGCCGCCGAGGGAACGGTGCTGACCTGCCTTCCTGCAGAGCTGCTCAATGATGGCAACGGTGCCAAGATTCGTGGCATGGACGGTCCGGAAGGAAGCTGCCATCGCGAAAACCTGCGCATCCCCCACACCGGCATCCGTCTGGATTACACCTTTGCTGGCGGAGATAACTATGTGGCCTATTATCCTCACTGCACCTTCTTCGGTTACCGCTATGTCTCCATAACTGCCACCGGGAATGTTGCCATCAAGTCGTTGAAGTCCATCCCCGTTACTTCCATCGCAAAGGAACTGGAGACCGGCACTATCACCACAGGCAACGACCTTGTGAACAAGCTCATCTCCAACACTTATTGGGGACAGCTATCCAACTACCTGTCCATACCCACCGACTGTCCGCAACGCGACGAGCGTCTGGGCTGGACAGCAGACACACAAGTGTTTGCAGAAACCGGTACGTTCTTTGCTAACACCATGAAGTTTTTCCATAAGTGGATGCGTGACATGCGCGACACTCAAAACAGTTTGGGCGGATTCCCCGGAGTGGCTCCCTTGGCACAATACGGTGATGAGAAAATGCGTTTGGGTTGGGCCGATGCCGGAATCATCGTGCCTTGGACGGTATGGAAGCAATTCGGTGATACGCAAATCATCGAGGAGAGCTGGAACGCCATGGACCTGTTTATGAATCACATCAACGACACCAAGTATAACCACGAGACTCTCTGCGGTGAGAACGGCAACTACCAATGGGCCGACTGGTTGAGCTACGAACCACTGGAAAGTTGTAGCGGACTGGCTTTCTCTCCCCAAGGTCCGCTTCCTGATGCCGTCAGCTATTGGAACTATTTGAGCGCTTCCTACTGGGTGATAGATGCTTTCATGATGCGGGATATGGCTGCCGCCACCGGTCGCGATGCCGCCAAGTACCAGCAAATGGCCGATTCGGCAAAGGCATACATCAAAAAGAACTTCCTCAACGAGGACGGCACCTTCAAAACCGCCATCCTCAACACCATGCAAACTCCTGCCTTGTTTGCCTTGAAGAACCAGCTTGTGGAAGGCGAAGCCAAAGCGAAGATGATAGACCGCCTGCGTGAAAACTTCGCACAGCACGATCTTTGCTTGCAGACCGGATTCTTGGGCACATCCATTCTCATGGCCACCCTCACGGAGAATGGCATGGAAGACATTGCCTATGAACTCCTCTTTCAACGTAAGAACCCAAGCTGGCTGTATTCTGTGGACAATGGAGCCACCACCATCTGGGAACGGTGGAACAGCTATATGATAGACAAAGGAATGGGACCGCGCGGCATGAACAGCTTCAATCATTATGCCTATGGATGCGTATGTGAATGGATTTGGGAAACCGTTGCCGGCATCGCAGCCGATCCTGCCACCCCCGGCTTCAAACATATCATTATGAAGCCCATTCCAGACAAGCGGTTAGGACACGTGACTGCCGAATACCGTTCCGCCGCCGGACTCATCAAGAGTGCCTGGAAATACGAAGGAGATACCTGGATTTGGGAATTCACCATTCCTAAGGGTGTTACCGCTACCGTAACCCTTCCCGGAGAGATGAAGTCAAAGGAGTATGGAAGTGGAACTTACAAGGTGACCAAATAGTTCTTCATGTAAGAATTTGATAGTAAGGAGATGTATCGAAACTCTCTTTTAACGTGATTACCCTCATTACAGCTATTTGTGATGAGGGTAATTCTTCATTTTTACAATATATGGTTATATCTTGTCTTTCTCTTCTTTTTCTATCATCTCGTCGTAATATGTTATGCGTGCAGCACATTCTCGGATAGTCACTTCGCGCAGTACCTCTGTTCGTGCCAGCATATACTCGTATTCCTCTTTGTTGACGGTGAACAGCCGGTTGTATCGCGCTTCGATATATGCCCTGCATAATTTATCAAATGCTTTATTATCTTCGAAAGTATTGGTAGGAAACACATTAGCAAATCCTCGTGAACAGCTTCTGACCATCGCTCCCAGTACTTTTAATTCATGAGATTTAGGGCGAATTCCGTTATACACAAGCGTAAATGATTTGTAGAAGCGCTCGCAGGCTTGATGTAATAAGAAAGAACCTAATTTATAGTCTCCATCTTCATAGGCTAGTTCGCCATGTCTTAAGAATCCTTCTGCTAAAGGAAAACATTCTTCATATTCTTCCTCTGCATATTGCTTAATCTCCCGATACGGCAACTTTTCAGGTTTGCCAATATGAAACGTACCATTGTCATACAACAGAATTCCGTCTTTTATAATTTCATAAAAGAAATAATGCTTCCTTCTTATAGCTCTATTAATGGTCACTGGAGTTTCTACAATAATATTAGGCGGTGCCGGATGCCGCTTTCCTTCCATTCTTGTATCATATTTAGGAACGATCACCTCGCGCGCATGCCTCTCTGCTTTATTTGCGTCTCTCGTATCACATATCACCAGAATATCCAAATCACTTTGGTAGTAAGTAGTTACTCCACGTTCGTCGTATGTTTCATCCCAGATGACATATTTTCCCCGCGCATAACTTCCATACAAGATAATCATACGCACATTCGTAAGATTCGACAATATCAGCTCTTGCAACACCGCCAACTCTTCTTGCGTGCGTTTGGGCAAACGTTTTATTGATCTTTTCATATTGTTAGCCTATCTGTTAAACCTCTTCACATATCGGCATATCCATTCCTTTGTATACAACCACAATCTTATGAAGCTGTGTAGTGCCGACTGCTCTCTTTACCGTATCAGTGTCAGCATAGCGATTCGCTTGGGCAATAGCTTCCTGTCGCAGTTCTTCCACGCGGCTTTCGGGATCTTTATACTTGGCATACTTTAGTTCCACAATGTAGCTGTGCTTCATGTCTGAATAGATATCCAGTAGCGGACAGAGGAAAATGTCGACATAGCCTGCCTGTGTGTCCTGTTCGGAAATGGGACGGTAGAAACGGTTTTGTGCCGTCATGGCAAGCGTAAAGCCGTGGACAAAAAATTCACCTTTCTGCTTGTCACGCTGGGAGGTGTAGCGTTTCAGGCAGTCAGCAATATAACCGAAATAGGCTTTCCAGTCGCCATCGTAGGCAAGAGCGCTGGCAAGTTCGTTCTTTTCGTAACTACTGAAATTGAGTTCGGCTTCGTTATAGGTACTTAGCAGATAAGTGTAGATTTGTTCGCGGACTACCTGATTAGGAATGGTGAGTTTGGTCTTTCCTTTATACGTGCCACTAATGGTGAGCATACCGAAATAGTAGAGCAGGCTCACAAAGTTGTCGGGGTTGGTAATATTGACGGCAGGAAAACCTTTTTTCAGTTCTCCGGTGACGTAGCCTTCGCTCACCAATGTTTGTATGATGGAAGCATCATGGGCAAACTCTTTGTCCTTCCGGATGAGCATACGTAATTTTTCGTAATCGATACGGATATTGTCTTCTACCATATCCCGGGGGGCTTTGCCTCGTTGAATATAATTCTTGACGAAGTAGAGTACCATGTTGGAGTTGTACATAGTGGTTTCACCGTAACATTCTTCTGCAAAGCAGTAGTTGTCATACCAAGGTTTCATTATTTCTATCAATTCGTCCACACTGTGGTTGAATGGACTGGTGGTGGAATAATAAGTGAGCATTTGGCGCACTTCTTCTTCCGTGAAACCTATCATCTCGTTGAATTCCGGCGTGAGCGAGTAGTTGGTTCCGATGTTGAAACCGCTTGTGAGGTCGTCCATTGTCACGGGGCTTACACCGGCAATGAAACAACGCTCGATACTGGAATAAGTTCCAGCTTTAATTTTATTGAAGAAGGCGCGCAGATAACCTTCGCCATGTGTTTCGTCCGTATAGCGGTGCAGGCTTTCTATATCCGAGAGGATGGCATTGGTGAAATGGTCGTATTCGTCAATAAAAAGGTAAATACGTTGGTTGGTCTTATTACATTCTGTGAATAGGTATTCAAATTGTTCGACAGCTCCTTCTTTTTTGTCGAGTTCTTCCTTGATGCCTTTGGGGAGATAGTCGGCGTAAATATCACAGAAATAGTCGAACATTGTTTGGCAATGCGCATCCAGTCCTTTGCGATAGTTGTGTAGTTCGCCTACTATTCCGGAGAAGTTGAGGTATAGTACCAGATAGCTGTTCCGATCGCGCGTAGGGTGCTTTCCGATGTAAAGGTCGCCAAACAGGGCATCGAACTTATCCTTGGCAAGTATATCATAATAGTGCTGCAACATATTTACTGTGAGGCTTTTGCCGAAACGGCGCGGACGAATAAAGAAGAAAAACTTGTCCGCCTCTTCTATCATGGGTATAAACCGGGTTTTGTCTACATAATAACAGTCGTCGCGGCGGATTACTGCAAAGTTCATCATGCCGTATGGGATACGTTTCCTGTCCGGTGCTATATATTTTTCCATAACTTATACCTTATTTTAGGAACTTTCTTTGAACATAAACAAAGGTACGGGCTTTTTGTTACTTCTCCAAACAAACATTCCATAACTTCTCGCTATCTTTGCACTCTATTAAACAAACATCACCACCATTATGGAATTGAAGCATGGATATTACCATCTGATTGCGATACTTGTAGTTGCTATCTGGGGATTGACTTTCATATCAACCAAAGTATTGATTAATCACGGACTGACCCCACAGGAGATATTCTTCTATCGTTTTCTTATTGCCTATCTGGGCATTTGGGTGATTTCTCCCAAACGTCTGTTTACGAGTAATTGGAAAGACGAACTTTGGTTGATGGCAGGAGGTTTTTTCGGTGGTTCACTCTATTTCTTTACAGAGAATACAGCTTTGGGAATTACGCAAGCATCCAATGTCGCTTTCATCATTTGCACAGCTCCCTTGCTTACTACCATTCTTTCCCTTCTCTTTTATAAGAGTGAAAAAGCCACCAAAGGTTTGATTTATGGTTCCATATTAGCTTTAATTGGGGTGGGACTGGTGGTCTTCAACGGTAGTTTTGTACTCAAATTATCTCCAGTAGGGGATTTGCTCACTTTACTTGCCGCCCTGTCGTGGGCATTTTATAGTTTGGTGATAAAGAAAATGACAGGGCGTTACCCCACTGTATTTATCACCCGCAAAATATTCTTTTATGGAGTATTGACCATACTTCCCGCCTTTCTTCTTCATCCGCTGCAACCGGATTTCGATGTACTTTTAAAACCGGTTGTATTATCCAATCTCTTATTTTTGGCCGTTTTGGCATCCTTGGTTTGTTATGTCCTCTGGAATGTGGTATTGAAACAGTTGGGAACCGTTAGAGCCTCCAATTATATCTATCTCAATCCGTTGGTAACAATGGTGGCATCCGTAATCATTCTCCACGAAAAAATCACGTGGATTACATTATTGGGAGCAGGTTGCATTATTTTTGGAGTTTATCAGGCAGAGAAAAAATAAGAAAGAATTTCTTATTTTCATATAGAAGAAACTCTTTCTTATTTCAGTTTGAATGACAGATCTGTTTTATATCTTATTTAGCGAGTAATTGGAGAATTTTATTACTAACATCGCTGTTTTCCTGAACACCGCCAAAAAGCTTGGATTGTGGACCGTATGCAAACAGTGGAACCATGATTGGTGTATGTCCTTTAGATACAAACATTGCTTTCATTTTGCCTTCTTTTATGTTTCCGTCACGTAAAGCTAATGCTCCGGTTTCATGATCAGCTGAAATAATCACTAATGTATTTCCATCTTTTTCTGCAAATCTGATGGCAGCTTCTACCGCCTTATCAAAGTCCAATACTTCACGGACAACTGCCGAATAATCATTGCTGTGCGCACTTTTATCTATTCGGGCACCTTCTACCATTAAGAAGAAACCGTTAGTACTCCTGCTCGAAAGATAGTCAATAGCCATTTGGGTGGTAGACGGAAGGAAATCTCCCCGGTTTTCGTTTACAGAAGCTGTTTTGCTCTTTGTGGGTAAGTATCCCAGTTTTTTAGATTTCTTGATAGCTTTGTCATTCGGTTCCTCTATGATGGTAAACTCTTTTTTGATTTCCTTTTGAACGTTTGGTGCTTGTTTTTCAAATAGTTCATAACTACCGGCAGAAAAGAATGTCAGCTTACTGTTAGGAAGATCTGCCCAAATTTCTTTAGACATTCCACGTTCCGGTTGGTGAGCAAAGAAAGCAGCAGGAGTAGCTCCGTCGAGATTGTCAGTGGTAACGATTCCTGAAATGTAGCCATAGCCGGATAACTTCTCCGGTAAGTTTGGAATAACTTGGTTATTTTCATCCATTCCGAGCGCTCCGTTTTTAGTTTTTTTTCCGGTTGAGTAAGCAGTTCCGGAAGCAGCTGAATCTGTTGTAAACTTGTTGGCAGATTGCGTTCTGACGAAACCGCATGTTTTTAAATTAGTGATAGTAAGCTGTCCTTGATTGGCATACATTCCTGAACAGATATGTGCCAGTCCCATGCCGTCACCTATCATTAAGATGACATTCTTCACCGGTTTGTCGGTAGCATCCATGTCAAATGAAGGAACATACGAACTTTGTGGATTTTCGTTCTTAAAATCTCCTTTGACGATTTCTTGTGC
>DXOJ01000530.1 GCA_019412865.1 Bacteroides sp.
GCCATCTTGATACCGAATGGCGACAGGGAATCCGCATAGTTCGTCTCTTCCGTAAAGAAGCAGACTCCCTGTTCGACGAAAGTGAAAAAGGACTCCTCGGAAGGGAAATCGCCCTCGCCTCCCGGAATACCTGCCCAATACAAGGCAGGTGCGTCAATGGTATTATAACGGGGCTTGCATCCCATCAGGGCCAGAGCAGAACCGGTATCGTTCTTTATCACCTTGAGCTTCTCCCGGCTGTCCGACCATGCCATGACATTGCAATGGCAACGGATGGCGGTCAGCCCGAAGGAATGCGCCTCGTCCAGGTAGGCATCAATCCACTGCTTGTTAAGTTGGTTGGCTCGGCTGTATTTGGAAAGCGAGTGCATGTTGCGTGCCGTCTTCTCAAAGCGTTGCAGGATTTCTGCCGAATCATCGATGAACAGGAACTGGTTGTAAATATGGTTACAGGAGAGCATTAGCCCCACCGGAGCGGCAAAACTTAGACGGCAGTCGCTGCGGTCGGTGGAGTATTTCTCATACCGAGTATCCGTCTGGACGGAACCGGGAAGATCATCCACATCGGAAAGCGTATGTACGCAGAGGATATCATCCCCGATGCGCATCTCCGACGCGCTCATCTGTATATCCTTCAGTGTGGTCGTGTCCTGCTGCGAAAGAGAAAAATACTTTTCAATCAATCCGGCCTGCTGCGGTGTGCCGACTATCTCATCGGTGGTCAACCGCTCCAGACGGATAAAGGCCGAGTCATTCAGGATGCGCTCGAACTGGTCGACACTCTCCAAAAACAGGCTGACCGTTTCTTTGTCCCGGACTTCCTTCGGAATTATATTCCCCCGGCAGAGGATGGAGAAATTGCTCTGGCTGCGGCTGCGTTCCTTAGTCGTCTTGGTGATAAACAGGTAAGAGAAATGATTTAGGAAAGGCCGTTCATTAAAATGAAGTTCGAAAGAACGGTCCAAAAAACTCATCCCGTCTTTCTGCGTGTCGGCCTTGTAATTTTCTTTCAGAAACCAGTCCTGGCGGTGTACTATCGTATAATTCGGCAGTACCTTGACTGCCTTTGTTCATGTGCCGTGCATGGATGCATAATCTGCGGAAGTGACCGTGAACAGCTCCGGAAGAAAGACCTTGAAGCCGATGGTCACGTCCGCGTCTTTGGAGAGAATGCACCCTTCCTCCACGGACAGGATTGGAAACTTACTTTCCAGCGTTGCGGCTTTTAATATATTTCTCATGAATGCGTTTTTTAAATAAGGAAGATATACGTTTGCGATTGATGATATAGGACGGGTGGTACTTGACTGCGGCCAGCTTCATCAAGCCGTTGGGACCATACTTCTTGTTCAGGTGGAACACCCCGAAGATCAGAGAGAAAGCGGAGAGGACACCGAAACCGATACAGAACCACCGGTCAATACCTATCATATAGAAGATGACGAACAGCAGGAAAATGGCCAGCAAGCCCCCGACAAAAAAGTACAGGTATTGTGCCTGCAAGCCGTTGAATTCCACGTTGCGTCCGATTCCCTTGTTGATATTGTATTCCATAGCCTGCTATATTACAGGAAGAAGGAACGAAGGACTGTCGCCGCGACGATGAGGAAGACGCAGGCTCCAAACCAGCTCCCGGCGGTTTTACCGGTGTCGGGGTCGCCGCTACTGAACTTCGAATATACCTTAATGGCACCTATCAGCCCCACAATAGCCCCTGCCGCATATATCAACTTGGTGGCGGGGTCAAAATAACCGGTAAGCATGGATGTGGCCTTTGTTATACCGGCACTTCCGTCCCCTTCGGCATAGGCACTCAGGGTGGAAACAGCTATTCATGCGATAAGAGCAACCGTCTTTTTAAAATGTCTTTTCATATACAATCTAATTTTTTAATGTGAATAAAAACCTTGTTTCAAACAAACCGCAGGAAGTTTCCTGCCTGCGGATTTGTCCTTGCAACCACGATGTCTTTTTAGGATCAACCTGAGTCATAGTAACCAATCATAGATACCTCCGTTTTTAAGGGGTTAATCACTCTTTTAATGTTCGCTCCGGTAAAGGGTAAGGATCAACCGGAATCATAGAAGCCTCTCATATATCTATATCTTCCTTTTAACAGGTTATACACTACGTTTCAAGAACCCGTCCTGCCCGGATCAACCGGAGTCAAAGAAATCTATCATGCTTTTTCGTCTTTTTAGGTTATACATTCTGTTTTAAAACTCGCTGCACCCGGATCAACCGGAATCATAATACTGTCTCATATTCCTTACTTGTTCTATTTTATTGGGGCACATGCTCCGTAATATCAAATTCCCGGAGAATGTCGTCCCTATTCTTTCCAGTCAATAAATGGGGTTCACCCCGGTCTACATACAAACGCATATAGCGTTTCAGTTTATCGCTGCTTCCCAAGACGCTCGCCTGCAGTACCCTTTCCATGTTCGTGCCTTCCAGCTTTTGGAAAGTCTGCCGGGCCTGTTCCTGTTCCGCTTCCGTAAGTTCGTCCGATGCCATTGCTTTCTCAATCATATCCATATCGTCAAAGGTGACACCGGTTGCCCGGTGGGGATTGCTCCGCTGTACGTATCCCGTAATCTCGTAGCGTTCGGGAATCTCCTCTTTTTCTTCACCGGAAGAAGGAGAGGGCTCCTGCATATAATCAATTTCAGGATAATTCAGTTTTTGAAAAAGAGCCGGAACTTCCGGGAATTTCGTATTCTTATCAAGGGGTTCGTGTACTCGGAGAACCGGCTCTGTTTTCTTTTCGGGAGTAAAGGTATCACTCTTTTCTATGCCTGATTCAGGCTGTCCGCTATTGTCATCTATTGTCAGTGAATGTCGCATTTGGTATCGGCTTTTGCCTATTATTCCCGCCTGAGACGGAGCAATTGCCGGATGGATGGCGGCAGGTGCAGTCCGACGTTCCTTCTTGTCCTTTCTGCCTCTCCATGTGAAAATGCTGCCTGTATGCACATACTTTTCAATGCTCAGGTAAGAGGCATAGATGAACAGGATAATAAAAAGGTATTCCATGTCCTTATGATTTTAGTGATTGGTAATACTTCTCCAGCACAGCGTTTATCAATCCGCCGTTCTCTTCGAAATGATGTGCCAGCACCTGGTTTACAAAACCGGCTACGGTCACCTCGCCACGTCCCACCGCCCATACCAAGGAAGAGATGCGGCGATGCAGGTCGGCATCGATATGCAATGATTTACGGGATTTGGTCCTGACCGTATTCAGGAAGGATGCCCTGTAAGCGTCGATTTCCCCGGTGGTAAAGACCGGAGCTTCGCTACTCCCGGCAATCTCCTCTGCCGTATCCTCCGGCTTAGGGGATACACTCGTTGCAGGGGAGTCCGGTCGTATCGTCCCTTTCCTGGCGACAATATCCAATATGGCCTTCTCATCAATGCTCCGAGGGTCAAATTTCTTTTTTCCGCTGTCCATAATTCCTTTTATTATAAGGTATGGGAGGCATCCAGATGTGTTACGGCACATAACTCCTCTATCAGTTCACAGAGACCCGAACCTTTTATCTGGCGGTTGTCGGGAGGGAACAGTGTGGAACGGAAGATACTGTTCTTCAGGGAGCTCAACTCCTTGTTATAGCGTTTGGTATCCGGTATCCGTGACTCCAGCAGGTGTAACTCCGCTTTTTGTATGACACGGTTCCAGGACTCGTAGCTTTCTGTCCGTTCACGCTTGTCGACCATGTTCCAGAAAAGATAGATGCCTTTCAGGTTACAGTTGTGCCTGGCAATCAGTTCTTCCTCCACCACCTCGGCAAACCTGCATGACGACATTATCGGCCTTTAGGGGGATGAAAATGTAATCTATTGCGGAAATGGTATGGACAACCCCTTCGCTGCGGAGGGTTCCCGGAAGGTCGAACAGTACGACATCAAAGACGGCATCCTGCTCTTCGATGTAGCGGTACAGGTCTTCTATCGCTTTCTCCGGATTGCTTTTGATTACCGGATAGGAACGTTTCCGGATTTGTTCATGCTGCCGGTAGAGGACCACTTTGAGAAAATCACTTTCCTGCACGCTTTCTATGTCCCGGTCACGCATCCGGGAGATGCTGTGCTGGGGGGAGTCGCAATCCACGACACCCACCTTCAAACCTTTCTGGTAGTGAAGGATACTGGCCACCAGAACTGTGAAGGCAGACTTTCCGACTCCTCCTTTCTGGCTGGCAAAGGCAATTAATAACGGTTCTTTTTTCATACGCTTTCTTTATATAATCAGATAAAAATATAATGCTGTAAAACTGTAATGCTTATAATTGTATATCGTTCTACACTGCAAAAGAAAGGAATGCCGGGAAAAGATGAAATACCCTGTCACGGATAGTCATGGATAGTCAGGAATTGACAGGAGGAAACGCCGTCAGGCAGACAGGAAAGGTTGCAATGAAAAAAGAAAAATCCCTGCCTCATCTTTGAAGCAGGGACTAATAATAAAGGAGCGATACCGGTTACCGGACGTAACCGGCGGCTTGCAAGTCCGTCAGGAAATGTTCAGGGGTATCGGTGGCAACTGACACGCCATGCAGCTCCCCGTAACGCCGGGCAAAGTTCTCCATATACTCCTGATCCGTGCAATCATAGTCGAACCGGCTCCCCTCCCGGAGCAGCCGGACGAACTCTTCCGGGCTGGCGGCGGTTATCTGACCGCCCTCCAGCAAATGATAAGTCTGTATCATACCGCTAACTTTTTAGTTCTAAGTTTAAAAAATAATTTCTGTTTCCCGTCCAGGAAGGGTAACTCCTCCAATGTCATCCGGCTGGGAAGGCTGGATCTTTTCGCAAAGGTAATTAATCCGTTCAAGAACCGGATCCAATTCTCCATCTTTGTGAAATTGGTCGTACCGGAATGCTGGCGGAACTCAACGGTCCGGTGCCTAGAATAAGCCTCAAAATTGACCTTGTGGTATCGGTCATTATTAAAGACCTCCCGCAGGCCGTCTATCGTCCTTACCGATTTGATTCTCTCGTCGGAAACACCGGAGAGGGTTTTGCAGTAGGTATTGTTCCGGCGTGTCCTTGGCATAAAGGCATCAATCAGGTGTTCGAGATGCTTGTAGGTCAAAGTCAGATTCTTCCAGGTGTCCAGATTGAAACCAGCCGCATCCATATGGACATGGAACCCGCAACTGTCATTCACTTTTGCATTACAGATGTCAAGCACCCAGCATACCGTTTCCAGCTCTTTCAGGCCATTCTCACCCACCAGTATCGGGCTGACCAGCTCGAAAGTATTATTTCCCTGCAGGCTGCTGTCCGTCACCAGCTTCCAATGATCCTTGGTCGTGTGGTTATAACCCTCAACGGCAACATGGATACCGGCCTCCCTCAATTCGCGTGCCAGTCTTTCCATATTACAGTTATAGGCTTCAATCTCAATACCGAACTTGTGGGTGAAGGTGTAATCCATCAGGGTGGTTGCTGCCCTGTTCAGCAAGACTCCACCTTCTCTTTCAAGCATTTTCTTCTCAACATTATATACAAAACCATAGTTGCCACGTGTCACCAAATCGGCAATTTCCCTGCGCATCAGGCCCAGACGGAGCAGCTGCTCAATCTTGCTCGTCTTGGTGGTACTCTGTTCTAAGATATTTCTAACTTGTTCGTTCATAGCTTTTTATCCTTTATTATTATACCACTAAGGTAGCATAATAAACCCACATGTCATAGTATTAGAAGCCTTATTGTCAGACTGTTAGCTTAGTTTAGCTAAGGCTAAATACCCTTATTTTATGTATCCGATTATAACATTGCAGCAATCTACAAGGACAGCAATACAGCAATCTACAGTTCAGGGAACCTGTCTTTTTTTCTCATCGTTTCCCCGGTTAGGGAGATTAGATAATTATGCTTATTTTTGTGCATTGAAAACTTAACCCGTAACGAATAGATTATGATGAAATACCTGATTGTGTCCGACATACATGGCTCGTTACCGGCACTGGAACAAGTGCTGGCATTTTACAGGGAGCAGCAATGCGGAATGCTTTGTATTTTGGGAGATATCCTGAATTATGGTCCCCGGAACGGGATACCTCAAGGACTTGACCCGAAAGGGATCGCAGAACGTCTCAATGCGATGGCCGGTGAGATTGTCGCCATCCGTGGAAACTGTGATTCGGAGGTGGACCAGATGCTGCTGGACTTTCCCATCCTGTCCGATTACACCCTGTTGGTGGATAATGGAAAACGTTTCTTTCTCACCCACGGACATATCTACAATGAGGACAGACTGCCGAAGGGAAGGTTCGATTGTCTTTTTTATGGTCACACCCACCGGTGGAAACTTGAACGGACTGAGCATACAGCGGTCTGCAATACCGGCTCCATCACTTTCCCGAAGGACGGGAACATGCCAACATTCGCTATTTACTGTGACGGTACGGTATCCGTTCACCGGCTGGACGGCAGCAGGCTCAAGGAACTTTCTCTCTGATGGGGAATGTATAATAACAGCCTATTATAATTGTAGCCTTTTATAATTGCTTATCCATTATACAAATATAGCAATATCCAAAACGCCAATTATTCAGTTGTCACTGTGTAACATTCCAAGAGACTACAGATATAATAGTATTCGGATTATCCGATTATCAAAATATTCAGTTCTCTGAATATTCAATTATCACGAAAAAGAAGCCATCTGATGTGTCGGATAATCGTAGAATGCTCTACTATTACAGGAAGCTACAGCCTATTCCGCCTCCGGAATATTGGTAAAAAACGCCAACTTTCCTGAAGAAGCAGACCGAAATCGGGAGAGGTTGCCATCGGGAGGGAGGCACCAGTCGGGGCAATCTACAGTTCTACTTAAAAACGTTGTCCCCGTAGAGGGGACAGCAAGTTGTGTTTTCGTTTAACGAAAACAGGACGGTTTAACGGCATATTCCGCCGCCAAACCGTTCCTCAGAATAT
>DXOJ01000531.1 GCA_019412865.1 Bacteroides sp.
AAAAATTGTACTTTTGTGAGCAAGAGCGTGTGTTGCTTATGGATGCTTATTTTCAGATTTGCGATATATTTGCAACACGTGTATGCAAGTCGCTGATAGATATATCGTGTTGATTTTGAGGAAGTGAAGTAAAGATCGCTGAATATACAATAAATCAAAATAAGAGAGCTGTAGATTAAATGTTTACAGCTCTCTTTTGTTTTATATGTAATGTGATTTATTTGACCCCGGACTTTATTACAGTATGTGGTGTTAGAAACATCGAAGCTATTTTATTAAGCATGCTTTCTCGTTTTTATACTTTTCCGTTTTGTAAGTAGCCAATTCCAATTACGTCAGATACAGTATTTCTCTAATCTTCTCGCGGTTACCCACAATCCAAACGAGATCTCCTAATTGGAAAGCCGTATCTTTATCCAGAGGGATCAATTCATTATTCCGTTCAATAGCCACAACGATACCGTCGTACTTTTCTCCCAAATGAGACTGTGCAATGGTTTTATTTAAGAAACGGAATTCATCATCTACAGTGAAAGAGTGGAGCGTCATCTTTTTATCTACTGCATCCGTATCTATTGTGTTTTTTACATCTTCAATTCTATTTCTGAACTCCTGCAATTGCATATCCGTACCGACTACAGTCAGTTTATCCTGCGGATAAATAGGTTCAGAACTTTTCGGAATGTATATATTCAAATCACCACGCGTGATTGCAACCACATTCACTCCAAAATTTTGCCTGAATGAAAGTTCTCCTAAAGACTTGCCGATGTAATCGGAATAAGGCGATACCACGACAGACGTCAAATCAAGGTCCTTGTCATTGAACTCGCTATTGAAACTTGTTTTTAGCGGGTGTCGTTTTTTAGCAACCTCTTCCCGTCGGTTAAGATTGGCTAGGAATCTCGTTTCCAATCGTGAATATTGCGTGAGGTCTTCTCTAAGAATAAGAATCAATGCCACAACAGCTATGGCAATAATCACACTTATTCCCCAGTTCAGCTTGAAATAGCTGATAACTACGCTAGTGATAAAGAAAAGAGCAACAGATACACGGCCTAGAACGAGAGAAACCAGTCGTCCGTGATTGTAATTCTCATCTCTCCATAGCTTCAGGAATAATTCGGAAGAGTTGTATTTGTTGGAGATGAGTGCCCACAAAAAAGGAGTCATAAGCAAAAGAGTGCCCAGACACATCACCAGCTTAATCCATAGGGTAACAGGAGCAAACATTTCACTGATGGCTGGATAAATGATTTGTATAGACAGCAGCCAAATAGCAGTGAGCAATACGCTATAAATAATAACCCTGCCAATCATGTTTTTTAGTAATTTCTTCCAGTCACTATCGTGGTTCATGGTCTTCTTGCCGGAAGCATAACGATCTAATGTTTCCTGTACTTTAGTAGGCAATATTTTGTAAAGCCATTCGGCAAAAGGGTTGGCTAAACGGATAAAATAAGGAGTCGTGAAAGTGGTGATAACAGATACAGCCACAATAATAGGTGAAATAAACGGATCGAGCACTTTGAGCGAAACACCCAGTCCGGCAATGATGAAAGCAAACTCTCCGATTTGTGCCAGGCTGAATCCGGATTTGATAGAAGTGTTTAGCGGTTCTCCGGATAAGAGTACGCCAAATGAAGAGAAAATGGCTTTACCGATAATGGTAACCAGAGTAATGATGATAACAGGCCAGGCATATTCTACCAATACCGCCGGATTTACCAGCATACCGACCGATACGAAAAAAATAGCTCCGAAGAGGTCTTTTACCGGTTGTATGATATGTTCGATGTGTTCGGCTTCGATGGTTTCGGCAAGGATAGATCCCATGATAAATGCTCCTAGTGCTGTTGAAAAACCTGTATAAGTAGCCAATACTACCATTCCCAGACAAAGACCGAGAGAAACAATCAGAAGAGTCTCGTTATTCATCAACTTCTTTGCTTTTTTGAGAAAAGCCGGAATAACGAAGATACCTATGAGAAACCACAGGATTAAAAAGAAAACGACCTTGAGCACACTTATCAGCAAATCTTCACCCACAAAGTCTTGACTCACTGCCATTGTGGAAAGAAGCACCATCATTAAGATAGCAATCAGGTCTTCCACTACCAGAGTACCGAATACGATACCGGTAAAACGTTGGTTACGCAATTCCAGATCATTGAAGGCTTTGATAATGATTGTAGTGGACGACATAGACAACATTCCCCCCAGGAAAATGGAATTCATAGTGCCCCATCCTAATAATTGTCCCACCAAATATCCAATGAGCAACATACTGATTACTTCGGTGATAGCCGTTATAAAAGCTGTGGAACCTACATTCATGAGCTTCTTAAAACTAAACTCCAGTCCGAGTGCAAAGAGCAGGAATATAACACCTATTTCTGCCCATATATTGATATTCTCAATATCTCCTACTGTAGGGAAAATATTAATATAAGGACCTGCCAGCAATCCGGCAATAATGTAACCTAAGACTAAAGGCTGTTTTAGCCATTTGAACAACAAGGTTATGATACTGGCCGATATTAATATCAGCGCAAGGTCGGCAATCAAAGTTGGCAAGTGTGACATTAGATGTGGGTTTATTTATTATAACATTCCTGATAGATAATATGTTTCCATCTATAAAAAGATGGAAACAATATAATAA
>DXOJ01000532.1 GCA_019412865.1 Bacteroides sp.
TTATGATAAATCTTCATATCATCTTTTTTAACAGGGTCGTGCAAACTTAAGTAAAATAACAATTAGAACCGATTCTTTGTTGACAAAATTTTCTGAATATTAAAAAATTGAGTACTTTTGGCAACAAGAAACTAAAAAACTACAATATTATGAGTGAAAAAAGAAAACGGTATATTTTACCCGAAGAAGAAATTCCACACTACTGGTACAACATTCAGGCTGATATGGTAAACAAACCTATGCCTCCGTTGCATCCGGGAACCAAACAACCGCTGAAAGCGGAAGACTTGTATCCGATTTTCGCTAAAGAGCTGTGCCATCAGGAACTGAATCAAACCGATGCATGGATCGAAATACCGGAAGAAGTACGCGAAATGTATAAGTACTATCGCAGTACTCCGCTGGTTCGTGCTTACGGATTGGAAAAAGCACTCGGTACTCCGGCTCATATCTATTTTAAGAATGAAAGTGTCAGCCCTATCGGTTCACATAAGTTGAACTCTGCATTGGCACAGGCTTATTATTGCAAAGAAGAAGGAGTTACCAACATCACCACTGAAACCGGTGCCGGACAATGGGGAGCCGCTCTTTCTTATGCAGCTAAGGTTTTCGGTTTGGAAGCTGCTGTTTATCAGGTAAAAATCAGTTATGAACAAAAGCCATACCGCCGCAGCATCATGCAGACTTTCGGAGCACAGGTAACCCCTTCTCCATCCATGTCTACCCGTGCCGGTAAGGATATTCTGACTAAACACCCTACTTATCAGGGTTCATTGGGAACAGCCATTTCTGAAGCTATTGAACTGGCACAAATGACTCCCAACTGTAAATATACGCTTGGTTCTGTACTTAGCCATGTTACTCTTCATCAGACTATTATCGGACTGGAAGCCGAAAAACAGATGGAAATGGCAGGCGAATATCCGGATATCGTAATCGGTTGTTTCGGAGGTGGTTCCAACTTCGGAGGTATCTCTTTCCCATTCATGCGTCACACGATACAGGAAGGAAAAAAGACTCGTTTCGTTGCTGCCGAACCTGCATCTTGCCCGAAACTGACACGTGGTAAGTTCCAGTATGACTTCGGTGATGAAGCCGGATATACTCCGTTGCTACCGATGTTTACTTTAGGACACAATTTTGCTCCGGCCCATATCCATGCCGGCGGTCTTCGCTATCATGGTGCAGGTGTCATCGTTTCACAGTTGCTCAAGGATAATCTGATGGAAGCAGTAGATATACAGCAATTGGAATCTTTCGAAGCAGGTTGTCTGTTTGCACAGTCTGAAGGTATTATTCCGGCTCCAGAGTCCAGCCACGCTATTGCAGCAGCTATCCGCGAAGCTAACAAATGCAAAGAGACAGGAGAAGAAAAAGTGATTCTGTTCAACCTTTCCGGACATGGCCTGATCGATATGACTTCTTATGATAAGTATTTGGCCGGTGACTTGGTAAACTATTCATTGACTGATGATGATATTCAGAAGAATTTAGACGAAATAGGAGATTTAGCTAAATAATAAATTGCCTGCCAGTTTCAAGTTTCACCACCGATTTCACAGATTAACATGGACTTAAATGTAATTCGAAGATTTTCGATACAAAAGTCCATGTTAATCTGTGAAATCGGTGGCATTTTTTCCATCCTCCTACATTTTCTTTCTCTCTGTTGAACACCTCCATACACCCACTGTATAGACTGGAAAGATTGTATAGTTTTCCGGTCAATTCATGGGGTATATCAAAGATTTCACTATCTTTGATGCCATTATTAATCTTATGAACTAATAATGAGCAGCTTTAACAAAATAGCAATCTGTCTACTTTTTCTATGCGCAGGGGTTAATTATGCTTTTTCTGATATTCCGGAGCAAATCAACTTCTCCTATATCTCTATTAATGAAGGATTGTCACAAAGTACTGTATTCTCTATCGATCAGGACCAACGAGGCAATATGTGGTTCGCAACTTATGACGGAGTAAACAAGTACGATGGGTATTCATTTACAGTTTATCAGCATAATGAAGATGATCCGAACAGCATCGCTAATGACATTTCGCGAATCGTAAAGGCTGACAGTCAGGGACGGGTTTGGATCGGCACGCGGGATGGTTTGTCATATTATGATGAAGAGAAGGATAAATTCAGAAATTTCTTCTACGAAAAGAAGGGGAAGAAGCTGCAAATCAACGGAATTGCGGAGATCTCACCGGAACAACTGCTCATAAGTACACAGGAAGGTCTGACTATGTTCGATATTAAAGAATCACGATTCGTTGATGATTCTTTTAGTACGGCTATGCATAAGATAGTGGCTTCTGCTCTTTACAGGCAAGGCGGTATTATCTATATCGGCACCCCGGTTGACGGGCTTTACAGCTACTCCATTCCTCAAAAGAAACTGGAAAGAATTACTCCGATAACAGGCACTAAGCAGATTCAAGCCATTTTGCAACAATCTCCTACCCGCATCTGGATAGCTACCGAAGGAGCCGGTCTACTTCTATTTAACCCGAAAACACAAGAAGTCAAGACCTATCATCATTCTTCTTCCAATCCTAAAAGTATCAGTTCCAATTATATCCGTTCTCTGGCATTGGATTCGCAAAATCGCCTATGGATAGGAACATTCAATGATCTGAACATTTATCATGAAGGAAACGATTCTTTCGTTTCTTACAGCAGCAGTCCGGTAGAAAGCGGCAGTCTGTCACAGCGTTCGGTCCGCAGTATCTTTATGGATTCGCAGGGTGGAATGTGGCTTGGAACCTATTTCGGAGGACTAAACTATTATCATCCGATCCGCAACAGATTCAAGAATATTCAGCGTATTCCATATAAGAATTCTTTAAGTGACAACGTAGTCAGTTGCATTACCGAAGATAAGGATAAGAACTTATGGATAGGAACGAATGATGGGGGATTGAATCTATATAATCCCAAGACACAACAGTTTACGCACTATATCTTACAGGAAAACGAACGGGAAATCGGTATTGGTTCCAACAATATCAAAGCCGTATATGTAGACGAACAAAAATCACTTGTATATATAGGAACACATGCCGGTGGTCTGACTGTTCTCCACCGCAACAGTGGACAAATGGAAAGTTTCAATCAGCTGAATAGCCAGTTGGTCAATGAAAATGTCTATGCCATTCTTCCTGACAAGGAGGGTAGTATCTTATTAGGAACTTTAAGTGCACTGGTTAGTTTTAATCCGGAGAAACGGAGCTTCACCACCATAGATAAAGAAAAAGACGGTACGCCATTTACTTCACAACGAATCACAATCCTGTTCAGAGATTCTCGTAAACGTCTTTGGATTGGTGGTGAAGAAGGTATATCAGTCTTTCAGCAGGAAGGGATCGAAATAGAAAAAGCCCCTATCCTTCCGGAATCATCTGTAACAAAGATGTTTACCAATTGCATTTATGAAGCTGCCAATGGCATCATTTGGGTAGGTACGCGTGAAGGTTTCTACTGTTTTAATGAAAAAGAGAAGAAAATCAAACGATATACGACTGCTAACGGTTTACCCAATAATGTGGTTTACGGTATTCTGGAAGATACCTTTGGGCGTCTCTGGGTAAGCACCAACCGTGGTATCTCCTGTTTCAATCCGGAGACAGAGAAGTTCCGCAATTTTACGGAATCCGACGGGTTGCAAAGTAATCAGTTTAATACTTCTTCATTCTGCCGCACCTCTAACGGGCAAATGTACTTCGGGGGTATCAACGGTATCACAACTTTCCGCCCGGAACTCCTACTGGACAACCCTTACACTCCTCCGGTAGTCATTACTAAACTTCAACTGTTTAACAAAACAGTCCGTCCGGATGATGAAACCGGTATCTTGACTAAGAATATCAATGAAACAGAAAGTATCACGCTAAAATCATGGCAAACGGCTTTTACGCTCGAATTTGTGGTATCCAACTATATTTCAGGTCAACACAATACTTTCGCTTATAAATTGGAAGGATATGATAAAGAGTGGTATTATCTGACAGACAAACGTACTGTCTCCTATTCCAACTTGCCACAAGGTACTTATCATTTTCTGGTAAAAGCTGCTAATAGTGACGGGAAATGGAATACCGTTCCTACGATGTTGGAAATCGTTGTTCTCCCTATATGGTACAAGACCTGGTGGGCAATCGTGCTTTTCCTCGCTATTTTTATCGGCTTTATCACTTTCGTCTTCCGCTTCTTCTGGATGCGTAAAAGCATGGAAGCAGAGCTGGAGATTGAACGTAGGGACAAGGAACATCAAGAAGAAATCAACCAGATGAAGATGCGTTTCTTCATCAATATTTCCCATGAGCTTCGCACGCCGTTGACTCTTATCTTAGCTCCTCTACAAGAAATAATCAATAAGATCAGTGACCGCTGGACTCGTAATCAGCTGGAATATATCCAACGCAACGCTAATCGCCTGCTACATCTTGTCAATCAATTGATGGATTATCGCCGCGCCGAATTGGGAGTTTTCGAGCTGAAAGCAAAGAGAGAGAATGCGCATCAACTAATACAAGATAATTTCTTGTTTTATGATAAACTGGCACGCCACAAAAAGATTACCTATACTCTCCATTCCGAATTGGAAGATAAAGAGGAACTTTTTGATCCTAATTATCTGGAACTGATTGTTAATAACCTACTTTCAAATGCTTTCAAATATACGGAAAGCGGTCAAAGCATTACTGTGACATTGAAAGAGGAAAATAATTGGTTGGTACTGCAAGTTAGTGATACCGGTATTGGTATTCCCATCAATAAACAGGGAAAAATATTCGAACGTTTTTATCAGATAGAGAGTGAGCACGTAGGAAGTGGTATCGGTCTCTCACTGGTACAACGCCTGGTAGAATTGCACCATGGTCGTATCGAACTGGATAGTGAAGAGGGTAAAGGCAGTACTTTCTCTGTTTATCTGCCACAAGACATAAATACCTACAAACCCTCCGAACTAGCTTCTAATGACACTCTGAATGAGGAAGGACAGGTATATTCCACCAACTCGAAAGAAATGTATTTCATTGATACGGAAAAGGTCGAAAACGAAACGATCGAAGGCGGTGACAAGAAGCGTGGCACTATTCTTATTGTAGAAGACAATAATGAAATCCGCCATTATCTTAGCAGCGGACTTGCCGAACTCTTCAATACGCTGGAAGCCGGAAATGGTGAAGAAGCTTTGGAAAAACTGAAAGACAATGAAGTTGACATCATTGTAACTGATGTCATGATGCCTGTGATGGATGGTATCAAATTATGCAAGAATGTGAAGCAAAATATCCGTACCTGTCATATTCCCGTGATTATCCTGTCTGCTAAAAGCGAAGTCAAAGACCAGATGGAAGGTCTGCAAATGGGTGCGGATGATTACATCCCGAAACCATTCTCACTTGCTATCCTGACTACGAAGATACAGAATATGATGCGTACCCGTAGACGTATGCTTGAACGGTATTCCAAATCCCTGGAAGTGGAACCGGAAAAGATTACGTTTAACGCCATGGATGAAGCTTTACTAAAACGTGCTGTAGCGATTGTAGAAAAGAATATGGATAATATTGAATTCTCTACTGACGAATTTGCCAGAGAAATGAATATGAGTCGTTCTAATCTGCATCTTAAATTGAAAGCCATCACAGGCGAATCGACTATTGACTTTATACGCAAGATTCGTTTCAACGAAGCGGCAAAATTACTGAAGGATGGCCGCTATACAATAGCAGAGGTCAGCACAATGGTAGGTTTCAATACGCCGTCTTATTTTGCTACGAGTTTCAAGAAGTATTTCGGATGTTTGCCTACGGAGTATATTAAGAAAATAAAAGGATAAATCTGTAAATATCCAATATGAATCTGCTGGTTTGAGATTTATGTTCATTTCGGTTCGAAAAAGAACATAAAATGCTATCACTAACAATAATACATTACTATGCAGCTTTCAATTTATTCTCTTATTAGCATTATTTATCTCATTACCAAGCGAGCTTTCGTTTGACATCTGTTAAACGAAAGCTTGACAGTTGTTAAACTATCATTCCACAACTGTCAAACGAAAACTCATTAGGCAATGAAATAAATATCAATAGGGAAGTTATTATTTAAAAGTAGCCAATAAGATCATTATTGTACCTAAAAGGAGTAATATTCTATAT
>DXOJ01000533.1 GCA_019412865.1 Bacteroides sp.
AAGGTATTGTTATGATGTTACAAACGTATGTATTTTTTCTGAAATAAAAAAATAAAAGCGGTCTCACCGTTTCGATGAGACCGCTTTTATTTATCCATTATTCAAGACCAGACATTATCAGAGCAATCGTTATTTCCCTTTCTTATAATTCTCCAATCCGGTCTGTAAGAATTCAATATACTTAGGAATATCTTCGTTATAAGCATACGACTTATTCAACGGTTTACCCTGATTGTCCAGCAATACATAGAAAGGCTGGGCATTAGCTCCGAATTTCACACGTTGCAGATAGCTCCATTTATCGCCTACAGTACGCAAGGTACGTTCTGTACCGTTTTCGATAATCTTCACAGGTTCAGTCAACGGAGTTTTATTATCTACATAAAGTGTAATCAATACGTAGTCGTTATTAATCAAATCACTCACTTTCGGGTCAGTCCATACCGCTGCTTCCATCTTACGGCAGTTTACGCAACCATATCCGGTAAAGTCGAGCATAACCGGTTTTCCGTTCAAACGGGCATATTCCATTCCTAAATCATAGTCATCGAATTTCGCGTGTACATCATTCTTATGCAGATTGAAATCTTGCGTCTGCATAGGCGGAGCAAATGCAGATACGGCTTTCAATGGTGCTCCCCACAAACCGGGAACCATATATACGGCAAATGCTAAAGAGATTAACGCCATAAAGAAGCGGGTTACTCCCACCTTATTATCATCGTCATCGTGCGGGAATTTGATCTTGCCCAACAGGTAGAATCCAAGCAAAGCAAAGATGACAATCCATAAAGCCAGGAATGTTTCGCGGTCAAGCAATCTCCAACCATAAGCCAAATCAGCAACTGACAAGAATTTAAGTGCAAATGCTAATTCGAGGAAACCCAGCGTAACCTTGATAACATTCATCCATCCGCCGGACTTTGGCATCGATTTCAGCCAAGACGGGAACAGGGCGAAGAGTGTAAACGGCAATGCCAAAGCGATGGCAAATCCTAACATACCGATTGCCGGAGCAACTACGCTTCCTGTTGTAGATACCTGTACCAGCAAGAAGCCGATAATCGGACCTGTACAAGAGAAAGATACCAATGAAAGCGTGAAAGCCATCAGGAAAATACTTAGCAATCCGGTCGTAGATTCAGCTTTGCTATCTACTGCATTTCCCCACTTCGACGGCAGCCTGATTTCAAACGCTCCAAAGAATGAAGCAGCAAAAATCACCAGCATCAGGAAGAAGAGAATGTTGAAAATAGCATTGGTAGATAAAGCGTTTAATGCACTGGCTCCGAAAATCAAAGTAATAGCCAAGCCCAATGCCACATAAATCACTACGATAGATGCACCGTATGTCCACGCATCACGAATTCCTTTCTTTTTGTTTTTACTACGTTTTAAGAAGAAACTGACTGTCATCGGAATAATCGGCCATACACAAGGGGTGAACAATGCCAATAATCCACCCAGAAAACCAGTAATGAAAATATATATCCAGGACATATCTTCCTGACCATGTTCTTCTCCTAAAGCTTGTAAATCACTGATTACCGGTTTCCAAAGATCACCCGATGCAACAGCAGGCTGAATATCCGTAGCAGCTTCGGTTGTAGTTGCAGGCACCAGTTCCATCATCGCAGAAGAATCTTTCGTAGCAGCAGGAACGGGTTCTTCTTTTTGCTTATCCACTACCTTTTGTTCCGGTTGCTCTGTTTTCGTTGCAGCGGCATTTCCGGCTTTTGCTACTCCGGAATACTTAAACGGCACCTGAGTAGGAGGCAGACAACTCTCGTCATCACAAGCTCCATATTCCAGATAACCTTCGATTGCGTAAGCTCCACCCGTGAATTTTACTTTCTGCACAAACTTTGCTGTATTCTCGAAATAGCGTACCTTCATTTCGAACAATTTATCGAAAGTAGATACTTCTTTGCCTACAGGCTTCAGTTTGCCTACAAGCTCGACACCCGATTTATTATCAACATTGAATGTTGCGGAAATAGGGCCGCCATCTCCCAGATCGGTAGAATAAACATGCCAACCTTTATCCATGGTAGCTGTAAACACCACCTCTGCCTCCGTATCGGAGAGAGCTGTCAGCTCTGTTTTAAACTTTACCGGATCTTTGATCTGCGCTTGCAATGCATATACAACAAAGCTTAAAAGCAGGAAAGAAATTATTTTTCTCATCTTTATTTTTGGGGTTTATAATTCATAGTCTACGCACGCACGGCTCTCCTTCGTTTCAGCCAGAATCTTTCCGGCAGCTACGTGGTCGGGATGTGTTGCGTAGAATTTAACATCTTCTAGTGTATCAAACTCACTGTAAAGCGCAATATTCCATGTTTCACCAGGATTCATATTCAATCCGACCTCCACTTTGCGAATTACAGAAATTTTAGCAGGAAGAGCTTCTATCGCTTCCTTGAATTTAGTCATGACTTCCAGTTTCTCTTCAGCAGGAACTTCGTCTTTTAACTTAAATAATACAATGTGTTTTACCATTACGTTGTTATTTTAATGAATTGTTTCTATATTTGTCTTGTTAATGCGTTTACCACATTAATAGTAATGCAAAAATACTC
>DXOJ01000534.1 GCA_019412865.1 Bacteroides sp.
GAATGGAGCAGTTGGTTAGCTTACCGCTTTGACTTGGCGGTGGTCACAGGTTCGAGTCCTGTTTCCGCAACTACTTAATTATTAATTTAAAAGACACGATTATGAACATTCTAACGCTTAGTATTAAGCAAAAGTTTTTTGATGAGATTTTAGCAGGTATAAAAACGCACGAATATCGTGAAATTAGACCTACTAATGCAAAGAAGTATATTACCTACTTATGTGGCGGCAAAGAATATAAGACTGACGAAGAACTACCCGAAGAAGGTGAAATCGAATTGAAACCTATAAAGTACGATGCCATCAAACTTCTTACAGGCGAATACAAGGGCAAACGCCCGTATATGATTATAGAGGTAAAGAGCGCAGAAGCAGTTATTCTCACGGACGAAAAGGGGGATGATATTGTTTACGAGTATCAAGGCGAAGAATACCTTGCAGCCCAGATGGATTACACATTAGGTAAGGTATTAGAGAAACATATAGATTGATTGTTTAATTTAAAAATTATTGCTGAGTCGCAAAAAGAGTAAACAGAGTAGCCGGACCGCGCAGAAATATGAATGGTGCAGGTGCTGGCGGTAGATTAGTTGCTAATCGTAGGGGTACGGCAAGTGCCACCCAGTTAGGTTCACGTAGACAGCGTTACAGTGACCTCCGTGTTTCATTTGGATTATCAGGTGGTTAGCTATGAATAAAGTAGAGCAAGCGAACCGGTATATAGACCTCATTCGAGTAAAATCGAATGAGGCTTTACTGTTTTTATCCTTGGGTAAAGATTCGCTTGTCTTACTTGATTTAATCTATTCAAAGTTTGACCGGATTGTTTGTGTCTTTATGTACTTTGTTAAAGACTTGGAGCACATTAACCGCTGGATAAACTGGACTAAAGCCAAATATCCGAAAATAGAGTTATTACAAGTGCCACACTGGAATTTGGCCTATATTCTTCGAGGTGGTCTGTATTGCGTACCTAATCCAGAAGTTAAGTTGTTGAAGTTAGTTGATGTAGTGAAGGCTATGCAGCTAAGGCATGACATTTATTACACATTCTTGGGGATGAAGAAAGCTGATGGCATGAATAGACGTTTGATGCTGAAAGGGTATGAAGCTAACGGTTACGAGAATAACGGCTTATGTTATCCTTTGGCTGATTGGACGCAAAAGGATATTCTTGCTTACATGAAGCAGCACAATTTGCCTGAGCCAGTCCGATATTCACTGAAAGCCAGTTCAGGTGTTGGCTTCAATCTTGACTGTATGCTTTGGATGGAGAAGAATTACCCACAGGACTTACAGAGATTTTATAACGTGTTTCCTATGGCTGAAAGAGTGCTTTGGGAGTATCATAATAAACAAAATTAATAGGAGGATTGCCGAGTTAGAAGAAGAAAAACAGAAGCGCAATTAGAATCCCAATATAACAGATTACGAGCTAGTGACCACATGATGGGTAGATACGCCTTGCGAAATGAACTAAGGGTACGAAATGCGTTCATGAGTGCAAGAAGCAAAATGGAAAAGCAATCAGCGAGTAAAGGTTTAATATCGGGTTAACATGGAGCTAAGTAAATACATAAAGAGTGAATCGGTAGAGCTTAATCGCTCTGCCATTCACTTTGCTGATTATAATCCGAGGAAACTTTCTGATGAATCACGGAAGACATTAAAACGTGGTATCAAGAAATTCGGTTTAGTCGGTGGAATTGTCGTGAACAAACGAACTGGGTTGACAGTAGTTAGTGGACACCAGCGTTTATCTGTGATGGATGAATTGCAGAAATTCCCAGATAATGACTATAAAATCCGTGTCGATGTGATTGATGTAGATGAGAAGCAGGAAAAGGAACTTAATATTTTGATGAACAACCCTAATGCGCAAGGTACATGGGATTTTGATGCTCTAGCACATATTGTTCCTGATATTGATTGGAAAGATGCAGGTTTAACGGATGCCGACTTAAATATGATTGGCGTTGATTATCTATTGCAGACCAAAGAGGAAAGCTCAATTGCCGATGCTCTTTCTGATATGATGTCAGAGGTCAATGAGCAGAATGAAGCCGATAAAGCCCAAAGGCAATTAGAGAGAGCTGAGAAGGTAGCCCATATGAAAGAGGTTAAACAGCAGGTAAAAGAGAACGCACAGAAGCAGGCCGAAAATATGGATGCCTATGTGATGCTCTCCTTTGATACCTATGAAGCGAAAACAGCTTTCTGTGAGAGATTCGGGTATGATCCGGATATGAAGTTTATCAAGGGAGAAATCTTTGATGAGCAAATAGAAAGGATAGATTGATATGCCAAATAGTGAATCTCAAAATATAAAAGGTCGTGGAGGAAGGAAGCCTAAGTTTGATTATACAAGCGAGGACTTTCTTTCTCTCGTAGAATCGTATGCAAAAAAGGGATTCACTGATAAGGAAATTGCCCACGCTATCGGATTGTCACCGCAAAAATTCAGTGAAAAGAAAAGTGCATACAGTGAATTAAGTGATGTCCTCTCACGCGCGCGTTGTGCAATCAACTCCCTTGTGCGTGCCAAGTTCCTTGCGATGGCTCTTGGCGGCGTGAAAACGAAGAACACAACAGTTCGGAAGTTACGGGATAAAGATGGCAATCTGACTGGTGAAGAAGAAGTACAAATTGTAGAGGGTGAGTTGGCTCCCAATATAAGTGCTCAAATGACTTGGCTTTATCACTACGATGAAGATTGGAGAAAGGTTGAACGTAAGCAGGATGAAGAAGCTGACATTCCTACCGACATAAAACACGGTATCAGTATTGATTCCTGGATTAAAGATAAACTGAAATGATAGAACCCCAAGCGATATATCACCCCCTTTACACCGATAATGAGAAATTCATTATCCTTATCACTGGCGGTCGTGGATGTGAAACACCCACGCAAGAAGTAATAATGTCTGATTTGACGGTAAAGCAAATCAAGGATATTAAAGTAGGCGATTTTGTCATGGGTGATGATGGATGCCCACGAAAGGTAATTGGGACGATGCGAGGACAAAGTGAAATGTTTCGTGTCCAGCAAACAAGTGCGGAAGATTATTTTGTGAATGATGCGCATATAATAAGCTTAAGAAAGAGTGGAGATTCAATTAGAGATGGAAGATATACCGCTTATCCTGAGTTTTTGGATATGCGCATTACCGACTTTGTGAATCAAAGTAAGCGTTTCAGAGACCGTTTCCGTGGCTATAAATCAAACTCAATACCATACATTGAAAAATATGTGAACATTGAGCCTTATCTTCTTGGTGTGTGGTTGGGTGATGGAACAAGCATGTTTCCTCAAGTAGCAACCGCTGATTTTGAGATAAAAGACTATTTGCGAGAATATGCGGATAGAAATAATATGAGATTAGCCATAAATGGGATAAGAGGAAATGCCATAACTTATAGACTTGCAAAGAACGGAGGTCTGACAAATCCATTAATGGACACTCTGCGTGAATATAATTTGATTAGTAATAAGCATATTCCACAAGATTATATATCAAATAGCGAAAATGTAAGGCTTGATTTGCTTGCAGGACTTATAGATACGGATGGTTGTATGCTTAGGAATGGGTATGAGATTATTCAAAAGAATGAGAAACTTGCAAAGCAAATAAAATATGTTGCCGACACACTTGGGTTTAGGACAAGTATCAATAAAAAGCTGGCAAGATGTAATGGTAAGGATTGCGGTTTTGTATATCGTGTTTTCATAAACGGAGATGTATGGAGAATCCCGTGCAAGATATCAAGGAAGAAAATCAATAAAGACGAAGTGCGTAAAAATAAGGATTGGCATCTATCTCAGCTTTCAATAGAGTCAGTTGGCATGGGCGATTGGTGTGGTATCTGTCTTGATGGAAATCAACGCTATTTGCACTCAGATGGCACTGTGACACATAATTCGGGGAAATCCTTCAATGCTTCCACCTTCATTGAACGTCTGACCTTTGAAATGACGGAAGCCGAAAAGATAGTGCATCAGGTTCTCTACACCCGTTACACGATGGTTTCCGCTGGTATGTCTATCATCCCGGAAATGATGGAGAAGATAGAACTAGACGGAACAACTAAGTATTTCAAGACTACCAAGACGGATATAGTCAATAAAATGACTAATAGCCGTATCATGTTTCGAGGCATCAAGACTTCTTCCGGTAATCAGACGGCAAAACTAAAATCTATTCAGGGGATTACTACTTTCGTCTGTGATGAAGCGGAAGAGTGGACGAATGAAGAAGAATTTGATAAGATAATGCTCTCCATCCGTAAAAAGGGGATTCAGAACCGGATTATCATCATAATGAACCCCTGCGACTCTAATCACTTCATTTATAAAAAGTACATCGAGAATACTCACAAGCTCGTAGAGATTGACGGTGTGCAAGTTCAGGTTTCTACCCATCCGAATGTACTTCATATTCACACTACCTACTTTGACAACTTAGAGAACCTTTCTCCTGAGTTCCTTCGGGAAGTGCAGGAAATGAAAGAGAAGAATCCTGAAAAGTATGCTCACGTGGTTATCGGTCGTTGGGCTGACGTGGCAGAGGGTGCTGTATTCAAGAAGTGGGGTATTATTGACGAATTCCCGCAGGAATGCAAAAAAGTCGGTTTAGGTCTTGACTTTGGTTTCACCAATGATCCAACGGCAGCAATTCGGTGTGGAGTTATTGATAATCGCCTATATCTTGATGAAGTAGACTATCGAACTGGACTGCTGTCATCCGACATTGTTAAATCTATACGCCCTTGGGGATTAAAAACTATAGCTGATAGTGCAGACCCAAGAACCATTCAAGAGATTCATAACGGAGGTGTGAGGATATATGCTGTAAGTAAATACCCCGGTTCTGTTGTAGCGGGTATAGATAAGATGAAGGAGTATGAAATATACATAACCAAACGTTCGTATAACTTACAAAGAGAGTATAGAAAATATGTATGGGCAAAGGATAAAGACGGAAACTATATCAACGAGCCGGAAGACCATGATAATCACGGAATAGATGCCGCTCGTTACTGGGTTTTGGGTGAGCTTCTTGGTAAGATAATAAAGTCACAAAAAGTTTCAAAAGAAGAATTAGGAATTTGGTAAATTTACAGACTATGAATTATATACAGGAATTATTAACACTATTCAGGAATAAGGCCCTTAACTCAATGGGTGTTGAGAGAGACATATTCCAACTTATAAAGGATGGTGATATTAGTACAGCCATCGCTCTGATGCAGAATAGGGAGGATGAAGTGGATATCGCTTTAAGTGAGTACAAGCCGGAACTTCACAAGGTTATGAAGCGTCCTAATAAGTTCAGAAAGAACAAAGACCCGTATATCAGCGAGAAGCTTCCCCGGAACAGGCAGCAATTCATCAATGAAGTAGAATTATTCTTTCTTCTTGGTAAACCGATTAAGTGGGAAAAGAAAAACGGCAATGATGATGTTTATCAGATGTTTCTTGACTTCATTGATAAAACGAGGTTTAATGTCACCATGCGCAAAGTAAAGAGGCTTGCCGGAGCGGAAACAGAGAGTGCAAAGCTTTATCATCTATACAGGAACGAAAGTAACCAGGCAGAAGTCAAGGTGGTTGTGCTGGCCCGCTCCACAGGGTATAAACTAAGACCTTTGTTTGACCAGTTTGGCACATTGGTTGCCTTTGCTTTCGGGTATTCCGTTAAATCATCAGGTAAGTCCGTGCAACATTGGGATATTCAAACTAAAGACTTTTATTTCAACTGTAAAAAGGGAACAGTGGGATGGGAAGTGGAGACTTACCAGAACCCTACTGGAAAGATAAACATTATATTCTATCAGCAGGAAAAGGCTTGGATGGGTGTGCAACATCGGGCAGAAAGAGAGGAAATACTTGATTCTAAAACCGGAGATATCAATAACTATTTCTCTGATCCTATGGCAGCAGCTACAGCAGATGTTATCGAAAACTTAAAAGATCCGGATGCAATAGGTACATTGATTCAGTACTATGGGAAAGATTCTAAGTTTGAATACATAGACCCTCCTCTTTCTTCTGAAACACGTGAAGCCGAGAAGAAAGATTTGAAATCATCTATCCTCGAAGACTCCCTTACCCCTGATATGTCTTTTGAAGGAATGAAAGGTATGGGTACTCTTTCGGGAGAAGCCATAAAGAGGGCTTTGATTATCGGCTATATCAAGCGGTTGAAGAATCTTGAGATATATGACATCTTGGTTGACCGAGAAGTAAAGGTTATTATATCAGTATTGAAATTCCTTCATCCAGATAAAGCGAAGCTCCTTGACGAGTTGGTTGTCTCGTTTGAGTTTCAAGAACCATTTGAAGAAGACAGACAAACTCGGTGGTCATCTATTGGTAGTGCTTATTCCAATGGAATAATATCATTGAATACCGCTGTTAGGCTCTTGGGTATAACTGATAAGCCAGATGAAGAGGTAGAAAAGATTCTAAGAGAAGCGGCAGAAAAGAAAAAAATCAGTGAAAAAGAACATCAGCCGACATCTTAGTCATAAAAATTACGAGGGTTATAATTTTCTAATAGGA
>DXOJ01000535.1 GCA_019412865.1 Bacteroides sp.
CACCAAACGTCAAATCCCTTGCAGAAAATCTTCCTCAAACAAGTTGAGCGTATTTTCTGCCCTGAATTTGCCTTATTGGGCTGCCAGCACTCTGATAAAAGCAAAAAATATCCCTTCGGACAAGCTGAAAAACAGCAAAACAGAAGGGAAAAAAATCAGAGCGTATGGCACAGATTGACAATAACCTCAAGAAGCAGTTGGCAAAACCTCAGACATGGTTCTGCAAGTATTTTCCCAAGCGTATTCGCAACGTCGGTGAAAAGGAAATTTCCGACAGACAGATGGTGTACGATTTCAAAGACGGAAGAAGCTTTGAAGCGGTAGCGCAAATGACCGCAGCAAACATGCAGGAACAATACGGCGAATCCTGCAAGAATATTGTTTTCGTTCAAGTTCCGGCATCCACAAGTTCAAAGAACGAACTCCGTTACAAGGTTTTTTGTGAAAGGGTTTGTGAACTGACCGGAGCTATCAACGGCTATGAGCATGTAAGGGTAATCGGCGGACGGCTTGCCATTCATGAAAACCGGAAGATGGAAAAGGAAATCCGCAAAGTGCATATCATCGATTTTGATGAAGATTGGTTCAGTGGAAAATCCGTAGTGACATTTGATGATGTTATCACTCGCGGCATCACATGGGCTACCTATGCTGACCAGTTGGAGAATTTGGGCGCACATGTTATCGGGGGCATCTTCCTGGCTAAAACTCACTATAAAGTAAACAGACAATGAAACAAAGATTTATGATAAAGGAGGCTTCCATAGCCTTTACAGGGCATCGGAATATTGCACCCGAACAGAAAGATAAGGTGAGAGAACGGCTCAGAAAGGCCGTTTCTCTTGCTTACAAGGAAGGAAAGTACCAATGTATCTGTGGGATGGCTTTGGGTTTCGACATGCTCGCAGCGGAGGAAGTTCTTTCCCTCAAAGCTCGTCTTCCTTATCTGCAACTGATAGCTGTTGTGCCGTTCAGAGGACAAAACAGCCGTTGGGACTTGGCAGAACAGCAACGATATGACCATATACTTGCCAAGACAGACAAGGTGATTGTGTTGAGTGATACCTATTATAAAGGATGTCTGCTCAGACGAAATGACTTCATGCTGCAGCATTCAAACTTTGTGATTGCCTATTATGACGGAAAACAGAAAGGAGGGACTTATTATACTTGCCGTGAGGCTCGGAAGAGGGGGATGACTGTCGTCAATCTCTTTTGATGCCAAACATTTTGCTGATTCCGACAAAAACCGCTAAAAACATTTTGCTGATTTCGACAAAAACCGACGAAAACATTTTGCTGATTTCGACATATTGTGTATTTTTGTAATCAAATAAACTCTCAGTATATGTCCGAAAAAATATTCAAACGCAAAATTTATGAAAGAATGCTCCAATGGAAGCAGGAAAGTGATGGACAGACTGCACTTTTGATAAAAGGTGCACGTCGAATCGGAAAATCAACCATTGCTGAGGAGTTCGCCCGTAGAGAGTATGACTCCTATATCAACATCGATTTTTCAATAGCTGATGCAGCAGTCAAAGAATTGTTCTCCCATATTTCAGATTTGGATTACTTTTTTCTGCGGATTCAGTCACTATTCAATGTTTCATTGCATGAACGAAAATCGGTTATCATTTTCGATGAAGTGCAACTGTATCCACCGGCCCGACAAGCCATCAAGCACTTGGTTAAGGACCGGAGGTATGACTATATTGAAACAGGGTCACTTCTTTCCATTAAAAAGAATGTGAAAGGAATCGTGATTCCGAGTGAAGAAACACGTATCTCTATGTACCCGTTGGATTTCGAAGAGTTTTTATGGGCTGTCAATAAATCCCAAACCTACGATTTGATTAGATACTCATACCAAAACTTAAAATCATTGGGTGATGCTGTCAATCGTGACCTTATGCGTAATTTTCGTCTTTACATGCTTATAGGTGGTATGCCGCAGGCCGTAAATGCTTATTTGGAATCGAATGATTTTTCAACCATAGATGCGGTAAAACGTAATATTCTCGAACTCTATATTGATGATTTCCGTAAAATAGACCCGACAGGACGTGCTTCACGCTTGTTTACTTCAATACCTGCAGAACTCTCCCGAAATTCGAAGCGTTATCAGGTGGGAAGCGTGATTGAGAATGCAACTGCCTCCAGACTGGGTGAGTTGCTGATGGATATGGCGGATTCGATGACGGTAAACTTTTCCTATCATGCAAATGACCCCAGTGTAGGTTTTTCCCTTCATGCCGATTATGATTGTTTCAAGTTGTTCCTTGCCGATACAGGACTGTTCGTTACACTCGCTTTTATGGATCGCGATTATACAGAAAATGTGATATACCAGAAACTTCTTTCGGATAAGCTTGCTGTGGATCTGGGGTATGTATATGAAAATGCGATAGCCCAGATGCTCAAGAGTGCCGGCAATGAATTATTCTACTATACTTTCCAGGAAGAAATAGTCAAGGACGAAGACGGGAACAAGACTGTCCGTAACTATGAGGTGGATTTCCTGCTTTCCCGCAAAGATAAGATATGTCCTATTGAAGTGAAGTCCTCCGGATACAAGTCCCATAAGTCGCTTGATGTTTTCCAGGAGAAATTTTCTTCAAGAATCCTGCAAAGGTATCTTCTCTACACAAAAGATGTAAGAAAAGACAAGGATATTTTCTGTTTGCCTGCATACATGACGGGATTGTTTTAGATGAAGACCCATGAGTCTGCTCACGGGTTATTTATAGATGACACAAAGCGGAATCCTTATCTGAAAACCAAAGATAGAATTTCGCTTTGTGTCTTTTTTCTGAAAACAGACTTGGACTGGTGTGGTGGGAGTCCAAGTCTGCCGGTTGTTTCAGAGGGTGCATAGGACATGCCAGCAATCAATGATGGATTGTCCAGAATACTTAGGCCGATAGACATTGCCCGGATTCAACGGCTTGATATAGCCGCTTTCCCTGTATTTCCGGAGTGTCTTGTAGCTTATGCCCAGCTCGGCGCATACACGTTTGACGGAATAGACCCCGTTCGGGTCGCATGTAGGTTTCATTTCTCTCATAAGCATTAAATTGTTAGATTGACTATTCCCAATGGCGGAAGCATCAAGGCTGGTAGTTGTTCGAACTGTCCTGATTCAGCATACCGTTCGTTTTCATGTAGCTGATATAGCTTTTGGCTGTCCTTTCCTTGATGTCCATCGCCTGCATCAGTTCGGTTACGAGTTCAGTGTACGTGATTTTCTTCCGGCTTCGGAAGATTTCTTTTATGATACCCTGCAACTCCTCCTTTTTCCGTTTCTCCTTGTCTTCGGCCGGCTTTTCACCGGCAGATACGTGCATATCCTTCTGTTTGTCCCATGTGAAAAGCAGCATGGGTACATCCAACGGACTGCCGTCACGGACTTTGATAGCCTTGACTACGGAATAGGCGGGATTCTCATCCTTCTCAATGGAGAGGATGGCTGCCGCTTTTCTCTGCAGCTCCGAGCCGATGTGCCCGCGCAGTTTTATTCCGTTGGGCACAAAATGCAGCACACAGATGATGCAGGTTTTGTAGATTCCGGCCAGGCGGTACACTTCATCCACAATGGCAATGCTTTCCGCTTCATCATTGGCCGAACGGATAAGGTCTGCAATGCCATCCAGTACAACGAGGTGGATTCCTCCGTGCCGGTGGTAATACAAATCCATGCTGTCACGGATCATGCTGATACGCTCCTTTCTTGACATAGGGGCCAGATAGAACGTATGGTAAAAATCCGGTGGTGCAGGTAATCCGATACGTTTGATTGTCTTGCTCAGATTCTTGAATAACTGAAACTCAGACTGCTCGGTATCATAGTGCAACACGGCCTTATCAGAGTAGTTTGGTGAAACTTCAAAGCCAAGCGTGTCGATGTTTTGTGTGTCGTCAGCAAGTGTACCTGCAATCAGGGCTGATACGAAATTGCTTTTTCCGGTACCTTCACCACCTGTTATACATAGAAGGTTGTCGTAGGTCCCAAGCGGTACTCCGTTGACGGAAACCACTGTTTTGGAAGATTCGGGAGGATTGTTGTAGTCCATTTCGCAAGATTTTAAAAGCATCATAGTTTGTGAGTAAAGCTTCTCCAGCATGGAGGTAATCAGTACCTGAAAGTCCGCTGCACTTTTTCCGGAAGCAAAGTAATCGGAAATATCCTTGTCTCCCTTTGCTCCGGATATAGGCAGTTCCATTCTGAGTACATGAAACGAGGACAATTCATCCATGCGTCTGGCAGATTCGTTCCGGCCTGTATCGTCCATATCGTACAGAAAGACAATATGACGGAACTTACGGTCAAACATCTCAATCAGTGAAGTGGGTATGGCGGCCGTTTCACTGTTGAAACAAACGGCATTGAATCCTTTGGAGGCAAGTGACATTACATCCTTTTCTCCTCCGGTGATAAAGACCATGTCCCCCTTGTTGGGTAGCTGTTCCAGACCGAAACAGTACACCTCAGGCATCTCTCCTCCATAAAAGAACCGCATATTCTGATTTCGAGGCCGGTATACCTTGGTAAATCCAATGCCCATGTAAGCAAACATGGGTTCTGTTGCAGATGAACTGATTTTATACATTTTATTGGAACGGTTATAGCCCTCAAATGACTTTAAGGAATGTACATTGTATCTTTCTAAAGTATCCGGCTTGATTCCATATTGCTGCCAGTATGCAAGTTCAGCAACTGAAAAGGGTTTAACCTCTGTATGGTAGTCCTTTCTTATTGGATTGTCATTCTCATTCATAATGATACGTTTTTCAACTGCCTTTTTACGAGCAGGCATATCGTTGTTTCCTGTGTGGACTATGGTGATGTTCAGGTCCGATACAATACGGTTGATGATAGCGACAAAGTCTCTTTTCACGTCCAATCCGTAAAGCATGCCGACGAACCAGAAGCAGTCGCCCGAATATTCGTTATTTCCGAAATCCTTCATCTTGAACACTTGGGCATGCCGGTCATAATAGATATTGCATGAAGCAATCCGGTCTTCGTAGAGCGGATTCCTGAAATTTTTTCCG
>DXOJ01000536.1 GCA_019412865.1 Bacteroides sp.
ATATTAATCCCTACCGCCATATGACCATTCAAGCCTTTTCAGCAATTATTCCTGATGTAAGAGATGATAAGAATAAAATATATCAGTCTAACGAAATAGTGTTCATCGCCCTAGTCTCGGTTATCTGCGGAGCTGATACGTGGAACGAAATAGAAACATTCGGCAAGACGCATGAATCCTATTTCAAGACGCGTCTTCCGGGTTTGACTTCTATCCCTTCCCATGATACCTTGAGTCGTTTCTTCTCCATATTGGATATCGACTGGTTTGAAGAATGTTTCAGGTTGTGGGTCGATGACATCTGCCGTAAAATTCCCGGGGTGGTAGCTATTGACGGAAAGGCCGTTTGTGATAATCCCCATAAAAACAGTCGCTCAAAAAATGGAGTGAGAAGCAAGCTCTATATAGTCAGCGCCTGGTCTGTATCCAACGGCATTTGCCTTGGTCAAAAGAAAGTAGAAGAAAAATCGAATGAAATAAAGGCTATCCCCGAGCTAATAAAGGCGCTGGATCTTGAGAACTGCATCATAACCATTGACGCTATGGGCTGCCAGAAATCAATCACTAAACTAATAATCGAGAACAAAGCTGATTATATTTTATGTGCCAAAGATAACCATGAAACACTCAGGGATATGATAGAATTTAATCTTAGTGAGGAAACAAGATACTATTTATGTCACTCAAAAAGGTACTTTGAGGAAAACGAAGGGCATGGAAGAAGTGAATACAGGGAATGTGTATGCATAAGCGCTAAAAATCTTCAATATTTTCTCAAAGGGTGGACAGGGATCAAGACATTGGCTATGATAAATTCTATCAGAAAAACAGGTGATAAAGAAGCTACTATGGAAACAAGGTACTATATATCATCATTGGAACCTGACCCGGTACTCATACTTAAATCGGTCAGATCACACTGGGAGGTTGAAAACAACCTGCATTGGGTACTTGATATAGGATTCAGAGAAGATGATGACAGAAAAACAGGAAATGCTGCAATCAACTTCTCCGCCATATCAAAGTTGGCACTTATGTTATTAAAACAGAGCGATATCAAACTGGGAATGGCAGGAAAGAGGAAAGCGTGTGGATGGGACGAGAAAATAAGAGATAAAGTCATTGGGATTGAAAAAATATAGAGAATAATAGGATGTACAAGTTATTGAGCGTTCGCCCTGCTACCTTTACTTATACCATCAATCGCAATAAGATTAAAAAACTGTTGAAACCGACTACTTTATCAAGTGGAGAAGTTGTCAAACAGGATATGATGGATTTGGGCGGATTGGAAATTGTGAATTCGCGTCTCTTTGAAGGTGGCTCTATTGGTGACTTGTATGTGACTGCACTTCGCACCGACTCCCATGGATATATTGACGTAGACTATGTCAACAATACAGTAGCTATAGACAACAAGGCGGGCGAACGCCAGGACGGATGGATTTATGCCGGTAACTCGCAAGCTAAGTATATGATGGGATGGCGCAACTCATTCTCATGGAAGGGTTTGACATTGAGCTGTCTGGTAAATGCACGTATTGGTGGTATTGTTGTCTCACAGACACAGGCGATGATGGATGCTTACGGCATTTCTACAGCTACTGCTGAGGCACGCGACTTGGGTTATGTGCTGATTGACGGTTATAAAGTACCCGCTGTACAGAAGTATTATAGTACTGTAGGAAGTGGTGTCGGCTCTATGTATGTTTATAGTGCGACAAACGTTCGCCTTGCAGAGTTGTCTCTCGGTTATAATATCCCTGTTCAGAAGTGGGTTCCTTGGATACAGGGCATGAATGTAGCCTTCACGGGACGTAACCTGCTAATGTTCTATTGCAAAGCTCCTTTCGACCCTGAACTGACGGCAAGTACAGGCACGCATTTCAGCGGAATGGACTACTTTATGTTGCCGAGCTTACGCAATTTAGGTTTCTCTGTTAAACTCAATTTCTAAAGAATCGATAAGATGAAACATATATTAAAATGCATGAAAGTGTTCAATGGTGTGTTGCTTGCCGGAGGCTTGTTGTTTACCGCTTGTACTGACCATTATGAAAGTTGGAATATCAATCCGAATGAAGTAACTCCCGAGCAGATGGAACGCGATAATCTCCTGACGGGAGCCTATTTCACGCAGATGGAAAGAGGTATTTTCGTAGTAGGTAAAGACAAAGGTGGCTTGTTTGAGGAGACTCAAATGTTGACCGGTGATATTTTTGCCAGCTACTGTGCTCCTATTAAAACATGGAACTATGCCGGAGAGCAGGACAACGATTGTTACAAACTCTATCCGCAGTGGTACAACTCTCCGTTTAGCACCGCTTATACAGAGGTGATGCAGCCATGGCGGAAAGTCGTGGATTGTACTAGTGAAACATCCCCCGCACGCGCTATGGCTACTATTGTCAAGGTGTTCGGTATGAGTCGTATTACAGATAAGTATGGTCCCATCCCTTATTCAAAGTTTGGTACTGGCATTCAAGTAGCCTACGATAGCCAAAAGGATGTATATTATCGTTTCTTTGAAGAATTGTCAAATGCCATTGAGGTGCTCACCAGCTACAACAGTCGTACTTCCGAGCCTTACTTGGAAGACTATGACTATATTTACAATGGTAATGTGGCGAATTGGATAAAGTTTGCTAATACTCTCCGTCTCCGTCTGGCAATGCGTATTTCTTATGTGGATCAGACAAAGGCCCTGGATGAAGCTAAAGCAGCAATAGATCATACTATCGGGTTAATGACTTCCGTTAGTGACAATGCCGTTTTGAAACAGTCTGTATCCTTCTCTTTCATTAATGAGTGGTGGGAAGCATTTGAAAGTTTCAATGATTTTCGAATGAGTGCCACTATGGATTGTTATTTGAAAGGCTTACAGGATCCGCGTTTGGCATCTTACTTCAAGGTTGCGAAGAAAGATGGGGCATATCATGGAGTCCGTAATGGACAAACCAGCCGTAGTCAGGGCACTTTGTCTGAAGCAGCGTCTAGCATGAACGTAGGACAGGCTAGCTCTATTCTCTGGATGGATGCCGCTGAAACATATTTCCTTTTGGCTGAAGCTAAACTGCGTTTAAACTTGGGAGATAAGACTGTGAAGGAATATTACGAAGAAGGTGTGAAGACCTCTTTTTCTTCCAAAGGTGCTTCCGGTGCGGAGAGTTATCTTGATAATGATGTAAATGTACCGTCAACTTCATTCATTGATCCGACAAACGGACGTAATACCGATGTAAGTCGTATGGTTTCGACTTTGACAGTGAAGTGGGATGAATCGGCTTCTCCTGATAAGAAACTCGAGCGCATTATGGTGCAGAAATGGATTGCTCTTTTCCCGGACGGGCAAGAAGCGTGGAGCGAGATGCGGCGTACTGGTTATCCCGGCATTGTGACTATCAACACAAATGCTTCCGGTGGAGAAGTTGCCACTGGAGAGCTCATCAGTCGTTTGAAGTTTCCTACGAAGGAATATTCTGACAATGGCGAGAACACACAAGCTGCTGTTTCCCTGTTGAAAGGTACGGACATTGCCGGTACGCGTCTTTGGTGGGATGTGAAAAGGTAATCAGATATATAATGTGGAACAATCTAACTAAGTAATCAGAATATGAAAACAATGAAATACATATTGGCCGCACTGACTGTAGGCGGTATGATGGCCTCATGTAATACAGACATTGAGTCGTTGACTATTCAGCGGCCACTGACTTACGACGACCAGTACTACCAGAACTTACGCGACTACAAAGAAAGCGATCACGAAATAGCTTTCGGATGGTTTGCGCAGTATGGAGCGCAGAACTCTGCTGCTGTCCGTTTTATGGGACTACCTGACAGTCTCGATATTTGCTCTATGTGGGGTGGTATTCCGGCAACAGAAAATACAGAAATCTGGGAAGAAATCCGCTTTGTACAGAAAGTGAAAGGAACCAAGATGCTTTGTGTGGCAATCACCCGTATCGATGCGGAAACAGATGACCATGCTTTCAAGCAGGCTTACAATGAAGCGAAGGCAATGCCGAATGGCGAAGAACGGACTGCCGCACTCAATCGCTCTTTTGAAATGTATGCCGAATATTTTCTCGATCAGGTATTTCTGAACGACCTTGATGGTTTTGATGCAGACTATGAACCGGAAGGTGACTTCTTGAGTGGCTCTAATTTTGAATATTTCTACAAACACATGGCAAAATACATGGGACCGAATCCGGACATTACCAGAGAAGAACGTTTACAGCTCATCGAAGAACGTTATGGTAAGGAGATTGCTTCGCGGGAAGGTAGCTGTGATAAAATGCTCAATATCGACCAGACCAGTACCAGCATGACCAGCCTTGTTCCGTATAGTAACTATTGCTTCCTTCAAGCTTATGGCGGTGGTACGGGAGCAGGCGGATGGCCTGATGAAAAAGTGGTGTACTGTTGCAATATGGGTGATAACTGGCAGGGAGATATGCAGTCTATGTACAATCAGGCACGCTACAAGCCGGCGAATGGAAAACGTAAAGGAGGTTTTGGCGCATTCTTTATCCATCGTGACTATAATGTACATGAATACAATCCTGAGCCTTACTATCGGTTCCGTCAATGTATCCAAATACAGAATCCGGCTGTCCATTAATTAACTTTTTAATGAAAGATGACTATGAAAAATAGAAAGAATCTGTTTTATATAAGTATGTTCGCCATCTGTGTGCTTGTTTTTACTGCCTGTGGCGATGATGAGACTTACGATGTCTATGGAGATCCGTATAATAGAGTGTACGTTTTGGATAATTCCAAGGGGTATAAGATAGTACAGACTCCCATCAGTACAGTCAGTAATGTAGATTTCACATGGGAAGCAAAATGCTCAAAGAAAGCGAGTGGTGACATTAGAGTAACGGTAGCGGTTGATAACTCCTTGATTGATGCTTATAATGAAGAACATGACACCGAGTTTGAAGCCTTGCCTGTTGAGGCTATTGTACTGGAGAATAAAGAAATGACTATTCCTGCAGGAGAAATGGTAGTGGCAGACGCTGTACATCTAAAATTGACTGATGACGTGAATGTTCTCTCTACTCTTAAGAGTGAAAAAGGATATATTGTTCCTTTGCGTCTTGTTTCGGCAGAAGGTGGTAATTCGCAGTTGAGCACTAATATGCTGGCGCCTTCTTTCTTGACTATTACTGTGACCGAGGATAATATGAATCATGAAGCTACCCAATATACAGGTACTGGTACATTAGTGGCAGACCAAACAGGATGGACCGCTACCACCAATGGAACTGTTCAGTCTTGGTATGAACCGATTGAAGCCATTTTTGATGGAAATTATGAAACTTATTGTTCTATCTCTAATCGGTCGGGTGAGCTTTTGCTGGATATTGATATGGGGAAAGCATATTCTTTTGATAGTATTAAAATGACAAGTTCCGGATATGATTATGAAACCTGGACTGAAAAAGAGGTCGGTGCGTTCAGTGCCGGTATGACTGTCAGCACAAGTGATAATGGTACGGATTGGAAAACACAAGGAGAAATTGAACGTAATGCCGAAGATTGTGTTTTCTATGCTCCGTTGACTGCCCGATATATTCGGATAACTGTTCCGAATGCCGGTGGTTGGTATGGTGCATCTTTGGAATGTGGTGTATTTAATGTTTATGCTAAATAATAATTAAAGTTATGAAGAAATATACGCTCTTATCTTTATTTGCTTTGTTGCTTTGTGTGTCAGGTTGCAAGACTGAACCTGATTACAGCGATGCTGTCTATATGACTGGCACGTTGACTTCTTCAAATGTGAAATTTCTCGTTGAGGGGCAGTCTACATTAGGTTTGACCGTGACTTCAACCGATAAGACGGACACTGATGTGAAAGTTGGTGTGCAGGTGGCTCCTCAGCTACTTGAGTCTTTTAATGCCTCTACCGGTCGTAACTGCCAAATGCCTCCCGAAGGTAGTTATAGTTTTGAAGGTGGTGAAGTGGTGATTCCAGCAGGGCAGAACCAGTCTACGCAAATCAAGGTAACTGCTGATTCCGAAAAATTACAGGAGGGGGTATCCTACTGTCTTCCTGTATCTATTACCTCTGTGTCAAATAGCGATCTGAAAGTGATGGAAACTTCCCGTACCGCTTATGTTATGTTGACTAAGGTTATCAATATCAAGGCTGCTTATCTGGCACGTCGGGGATATTTTAATATTCCTTCGTTCGGTGATCAGGAAAAAAGTCCGGTGAAAGCACTCGGACAGATGACCTTAGAAATGAAGGTGCTTCCTGTATCCTTCCCTGTCGGTTCTGAAAGAAGTGCTAATGGTATCAGCTCATTGTGCGGATGCGAAGAAAACTTCCTCTTCCGTTTTGGTGACGGTGCTGGTAATCCTGTGAATAAATTGCAGTTCGTGAAAGGCTCTATCGGTTCGGCTTCACATCCCGACAAGAAAGACCATTATGAATCGTGGGTAGAGAAAGAGTTTCCTACCGGTCATTGGTTGCACTTTGCTGCCGTATATGATGGTCAGTATCTTCGTCTTTATCTGGATGGTGAACAAATTCACTTCGTAGAAACCAAAAATGGCGGGAGCATAAACTTGAGTATGGCTTATGATGGTCATACCTGGAATGACGCGTTCTCCATCGGCCGTTCAGCCGGTAATGCTCGTTTCTTTGATGGTTACATTAGCGAATGTCGTGTGTGGAACGTAGCGCGTACATCTGCACAGATTGAAGATGGTGTTTGTTATGTAGACCCAACCAGTGAAGGGCTTGTAGCCTACTGGCGTTTTGATGGTGAAACGCAGGATGATGGTTCGGTGCTTGATATGACAGGTCATGGTCACAATGCTGTGCCCGGTGGAACTATCACCTATGTAGACAACCAGAAATGTCCGTTCTAAAAGAGGTAAAATAGAGGTTGTTCTTTAGTACGATGAGGTCTGCTGTCGAATCGGTTTTGCGTAAAGCATTACGGGGAGATGGCAGACTTCTCTTTTTAATATCTTATTCGTTTATAAAAAATTATTGCTGTCCGATGAAACTTTTTAAGCTGAAATAATAAAGGGCTGTTTCC
>DXOJ01000537.1 GCA_019412865.1 Bacteroides sp.
TATAATAACTGCCCATATTCGATTTAATAAGGTGAAATCGGAATGAATGATCAGGATGTCAAAGCGTGTCCCCATGATATGAGGAATGAATCCATGAAACATGGATTCATTATTATAATATTTGTATCTTGTTTCTAACACCTTATTGAGCCTTTCAATTATTCTCCAATTTTGCCATTTCTACCGCAGTGGTAGTGATATAATATTTAGAGATTATATTTTCATTTTCCCATTCTGGCATATCTTTGTATTGAAGATAATGCAAGAATGTCTTGGCTACTTTACTGAAATGAGCTTCATGGTTTGATCTGTGTTCTTGTGGAATATCAATCAGATAAAGCTCGTTGTTTTCTTCTTTTACAGATAAGAACGGATAAGTGTCTCGTAATTCTTCAATGGTTTTTTGTAACTGAATCCTGAATGTGGCACTGTCAATGTTCTGTCCTTTTTGAATGTAGAGTTCTTTTGTAAATCCGTTCTTTTTATTTTGAACTGTTTTTAATGTGGCCTTAGTACCTTTCTTGGTGGAAGTGAAAGTGTCTCCTCCATTAGTTGGTGGAGCATAATTCCAAATGACTTTTATTCCTATATGAATTCCTTTAATCGTAAAATTCAATGTTCCGTTTGCCAATACTTCCAATATGTTATTCTTTACGTATTTGTCAAGATAAGGAGGAAAAGAATCTATTTGAGTTGATTGGCTGAACTCTGGCAATGTGATTGAAGTAGGCCAGTGGGTGGCGTTTGTTACTTTTACATCCGACTGGTAGCGGATCGTTTCATCCGAAAAGCACTGCCATTGCACCAGATCGATAAGGTGGGTCGTTACATCAGCAATACCTTCACCTTGTTGTGCTGTATCGTAATACCAGGCAGGTCTGATCAACGGTTTGCCGGATACGTTCTTGAAGAAATGATGAACACTTTCCATGGTGATAGAAGGACTCTCCGGTGAACCTTGCTGCAGTTCACCGAACAGTTCCTTTTTTTGTAATAGTTCTTTTTCTACAATGTTGAGAATATCATATCGCTCTGTCATCAGGTCATATAAAAGAAGATTTTTTTCTTTTGCCAGCCGATAAGCTTCAACCAGCAAGTTGAAATCCTTTTGATTGATTGCTAAAGGTTTATCAGAAAGAACGTTATATCCTGCTTTGATAGATTGTATTATATATTGTGTCTTTTTTTGATTGTTTCCTGCCAAAACAACAACATCTCCTTTCTGTCCGGCGAGCATTTGGGAAAGATAATCATCTCCTGTATACACCTGGCTTACCCATGAGGTGGGGGCCTCTGTACGTTGGTTGTAAGAGTTGATACTTTCCATATATTGGTTAAAGCCTGTCCCTTCGGGAGCATATACGTGAATTGTATCGTTGACATCTGTCAGCGTATCTTTCTGGAGTAAACTGGCGTGGAAATGTCCCGGATCGAGAACGATCAGTTTTATTTTATGAGAACCGTTTGCTTCATTGGCAGTCTGCCTTTTAGATAAAGAGCATGAGACAACCACCAATGAAAGCACTAAAAGTCCGATGTTATTGTATGTAAATTTCATTCTTTTATTTCTTATTACAAGCCTTGATCAATTTCTGTGCATCTTTCCAGCCTTTCTGGTAAGCTTCTTCTAGTGTGACAATTTTGCCATTTTGTTCTTTACTCATATTAGAAGCTTGCATAAAAGTGAATATTTCAATCGTTTCTTCTTTTGAAACAGGTGCAACTCCAGTTCGGAAGAATGTTAGGATTTGTTCAAGAAGTACTTTATAGCCCTGATATCCTCCTACGGCTATTGCTCCTTTGGAGGTAAAGGCTGTCCCTCCATAAATTTGCGGTCCTTTAGTGATTCCCCGGAATATGCCGATTCTTCCATCCTTCCAACGTCCTACTACAACATCTCCTCTGTCGGAAGACATGCGGTTGACAGACTCGCATCCCGTACCCATGACTGTGTACAAAGTTTCAACCCCATGGATTCCATAGAAACCGAAATCCGGGTGAGTGGGTTCCACTTTATGCGGAGAATAGCAGTCAGCTCCTAGGATTTTGCCTAGTTCATTATTCCGCAGTTTTTGATTTTGAGGAGTAAATCGTAAAGCAGAGGATGAGAAGATCGGTATGTTGTATTTCTCCGCCATCTCATAGATAGCAATAGCATCTCCTAATGTAGCTCCGATAGGCTTGTCTATGTAGCAGATCTTACCAGCTTTGAAGACCTCCATTGCTTGCTCCAGATGAAGTCGTCCGTCATTCGTTTCCAGAAGTACACAATCCACTTTATCCAATAAGTCTGCTATGGAAGAGACGATTTCTACTCCTTGCGTCTTTACTTTTTCAATGTATCCGGGAATACGTTCGTAGCTGGATTGAATTGTTTTAGAACCATACGGATAAGCGGCTACTACCCGGAATCCTTGAGAAAAAGTTTCATCGGAGCCGCTATTGATCAATTCTGTAAAAGCGGTAGAATGGGAAGTATCCAAACCGATGATTCCTATTTTCATTATTTTTTGTGCGTATATACCGACACTGATCATCAGTAAGATAAAGAAAAAAGCGATTCTGTTTTTCATGATTGGTTATAAATTTATCTGTTCTGCACTTTCAGTGTCCAAATATAACGAAGATTTTTCTTTTCTTCGCAATATGCTTGCCGGACATTTTTCTGAAATTTCACCATAAATGGCCCGATATACTGCGTGGGCTTTATTCTTGAAAGGGACAATACAAAACATCCATTCGGCTTTTAGCAAAGCAGGTATTGTTAGTGTCAAAGCTTCTTTAGGTACTAAATCTAATCTTTCGAAGCATTTTTCGTTAACTTGCTGTTGGCGGCATACCGGATCAAGTTTTACGATTTTCACCAGTTTGGGATCATTGAAATCAGCTACATCCGGATCATTGAAAGCAATATGTCCATTTTCTCCGATACCTAGGCAAACAATGTCTACTGGATATTTAGTAAGCAGATCGGCATATCGTTTGCATTCCTCTTCAAGACTCTCTGCGCGTCCATTCAGGTAGTTCACCTTTTTGAAAGGAACTTTGTCAAAGATACGAATACGGAGGAAATGCCCGAAACTTTGTGGCGCGTCCGGATGAATACCTATGTATTCATCCATATGGAAGGCGTTGATTCTGGTCCAATCTATTCGCTTATCATGGATTAGATGATTTAAAAATTCGTCTTGTGAGGGAGCGGCGGCAAAGATCATATTGATTTCAGCCTTTTCTTCCAAGAGCTTGCAGATTCTGTCAGCTACTTCCTTTGCGGCTTCATTGCCCATTTGTTGGAGAGTGGGGTAAATTTTAATGGTTAATAGCTCTTGTTGAAATACTTTGGTTTCAGATTCATTTACTATAGATAACATGGCCTTCTGATATTGTGTTAATAACATTGATTTGATTGTCGAAAATGATAATGTCAGCATCTTTACCTGCTTCAAGAGAACCTTTTGATGAGTCAATGTGTAAAATGCGGGCAGGGGTGAGTGTCATCATGCGGATAGCATCGGTGAGGGGGATGCCAGCTAATTGTACCATGGTTCTAACTAAACGGTCAGTGGTGGCTACACTACCTGCAAAAGCAGAACGATCCGGCATTTTTGCAACGCCATCTTCAATAATAACTTTTTGTCCGTTAGTCAGGCTTCCTAGAATGGACTCTCCATCTGGCATTCCAGCGCCTCGCATAGCATCGGTACAGAGTGCGGTTTTGTCAGGTCCTTTGAATTTATAAACAAATTGAAGGAGCGGCTTGGGGAGATGTATACCGTCAGCGATGATTTCGACTGTTATATCATCAATCAAATAGGCAGCTTCCACTACTCCTGCATGTCGAAAAGCATTTCTGCGTGTTACGGATGACATGGCCGAATATAAGTGAGTTATATGAGTATACCCGGCTTTGTTTGCTTTTTCCACCTCTTCATAGGTTGCGTCAGTATGTGCAATGGAAGGGAGGATATGCTGTCTTTGCAACTCTTCCCCCATTTCGATAGCTCCTTCCAATTCTGGCGCAACGCTCCAGCGTACAATATCCTGTGAGATATTTATAAAATGGTTATATTCTTTCGGACATGGTTTTTTAAGATAATTGGGGTCTTGTGCTCCACACTGGGAAGGTGAAAAATAAGGACCTTCAAGATGTAGACCTATAAATTTAGCGCCTTTATTATTCAGAACTTTCGCTTTTTTATAAATAGTAAAAGTATTCATTAACTCTTCATCGGTGCAGGTCAGAGTTGTAGGCACCATAGCTGTTGTTCCATACTTCGCATGAACTTCCGCTATTCTTAGAAATGCCTCTACTGTTCCGTCCATGAAATCATGTCCGCCACCTCCATGAACATGCATATCGATAAAACCAGGAGATACATACTGTTGTTTGGCATCTATTATTTGGTCGTCTGGGGTTATCTCAAGCATTTTGTCGGCAAGGATTTGTTCGATCTTTCCGTTTTTGCAAATCAATGCCTTGCCCGTATCTATGCGATCAGGAAAGATGAGTTGTCCGTTTAGAATGATTAGTCTCTTCATTTTATATTGTATGAGGTTTATTCATTTGTTTTTTATCTCCATGAAGTGATTTTGTGTCCTTTGACAGCAAAGAATACAAGATAAAGGAAGCAGGGGATTAATACCCAATAGCCGATACGTAAATCGTATATTTCAGCAAAATGACCATAAACTAACGGAAGGATTGCATTTCCGCAGAGTCCCATGATTAACAGTGAGGAACCTGTTTTGGTAAACTTTCCCAAGCCATGAATGGATAACGGCCAGATACCTGCATAAATCAGTGCATTTGGGAAGCCTAATGCATTGAGAAAAAAGATGGAGGCATTGGCTTGATGGCCGAAAAGGGTTACATTAAAGTCGGCAAATACAACTCCGAATGAAAGGAATAATCCTAGTACTGTACATATAATCAGTGCGTTTTTCTGTGAGATATATTTAGGAATTACGATGATTCCCAATATATAGCCGATCATCGTACATGCCAGAGTATATGAGGGAAATGCTTTTGCCTCCAATAGATCCATGCCCATGGAATTGGCATAATTGATGATGGTATCAATGGCTATTACTTGTGTTCCTACGTGAAAGAAGATAGCCAATGCGCCTAGAATAAGGTATGGAAAACCAAAAATGTTTTTCTGATTACTATGACCGCTTTCTTTTTCGTCTGTCGCGTTCTGTTCATCCGTATTAATTTCGGGTAAGACAGAATATCGAATGACGATACCCGCTAATAAAAGTAGTATTCCTAGTATAGTGTACGGAACGATGACACGTTGTATCAGTTCGTCAAGCATAACACTTTGGGTTATTGCGTCCAGTGTACCCGATTCTATCAGGGCAAAAAGTTCGCTGTCATCAGCTTTTAGAATCAATGCGGCGAAAATGAGAGGAGAGATAATTCCGGCAAACTTGTTACATATACCCATGATACTGATACGGCGGGCAGCGCTGTCAATCGGACCAATAATGGTTACGTACGGATTAGCTGCCGTTTGCAGGATTGCCAGACCTGTTCCTATGGAGAACAAACCGATCAGGAAAATTTCGAATTGTCGAGCTAAAGCGGCTGGAACAAATATGAAGGCTCCTAATGCGGTTAACATAAAGCCATACATGATTCCTCGTTTGAAGCCTACTTTCTTTAATAGTATCCCTGATGGAACAGCCATCACAAAATAGGCAATGTAGAAAGCAAATGCTACAAAGTAGGATTCGAAATGTGTAAGTTCGCAGGATATACGGAAATAAGGAATGAGTATGGAGTTGACCCAGGATACAAATCCAAAAATAAAGAACATTCCGGCTAGAATGGCTATTGAGATGTAGTAGGTCTTTTTTTCGTTTGATAGGTTCTTATTTTTCATAGTAACTGTGTTCTATTGAGTAATTATTTAAAGCAAAAGTATGCTTTCTTTGGTTTATGGATTGATGAAAAAGCGAAAAATCATATTCAAAAAACGTATTCTTATCAAGTATTATTTTATAAAATCATTCTGTAGCTCTTTGTATATGCTTTTCATTTGCCAGACATCCATACTAATAAGAGTAGCATCTCTTCCCTGTGATTTTAGAGAAATCCCTACACTTTCTTTTTTGCCTGGATAAACTCGGGTTGTTACTACTTGTTTGTCATTAACAAAGATTTCAATAATACTTTTGTCTATAAATATATGTAACTTAAGCGTTTCGTTCGGCTTAAGATATACAGGAGCAAGTTCTGGTGCTCTGGATATTACATCCGGGAGTATGGAAGAGTGGGCGGTTTCAAGTGAAATCAAACTCCATCTTTGATTTTTCAGTGCAGGATTTGTTCTGACTAAGTCAACTCCTCTATCTTTGAAAAATTTGATAGAAGTAAATTCCTCTTTATCAGGTGAACGTAGAACATTCATTTCTATCATTGGTGAAGATTTTATATTGATCTCAGCTTTGATTTCAAGTGCATTTCCCTGTATGTTATCGATTATGATTTCTTTGTTTGCCGGTAGATGGGTCTTATCTATATGTTGATGGTGGGTACGGAGTGATTTATAATCTCCATAAGGTTGTATGTTGATTGTGTCACATTTGTCTAATGTGAGTTTTCTCGGAAGTGTTGTAATACCTCTCCAGCCGGGAGATTTTTTGCCTGTATGCATGTTATGTATAACTATAACTCCTCCTTTGCCATCACTCGTTGCGCTTGGAGCATGTACCCCTCCGGGGAGAAAAGACATGAAGTTGAAACGTCCGTGAAATGTTGGATAAAAACAATGTTCTTCTTTATCGTAGTCTCCTAATAAATACTGGCTACCGGTTGTATGGCTAAAAAATAAAAAGATGTATCTGTTTCCTATTGGCCAAAAGTATGGACATGAAGCATCCTCTCCTGGTGGTAAGAAACATTCATTTTTCATGAAGTTATGTTCGTATTTCCAGTTTTTTAAGTCTTTTGAAGAGAAAAGAGAAGTTGATCGCATCGCTTTGTTACCAGGACCTGTATTTGTCCGTCCTCCCGTCACGGCATAGTATATGCTGTCTTCTTTCCAAATGGCAGGGTCAAACACATAGTATGGCAGAGTCTCTCCTGATTTTACTCTTGGAATGCCCGGTGTTGCTACCTTTTCCCAGTTTAGTAATAACGGATCGCTGGATGTAGCCACAATATCTCCTAAGTCAACTCCATAATACATAGCTATGACTTTGTCTTTTTCGGCTAGGGTGGCACCGGAATAACACATGTTTTCCGGGCTGGGATATAAAGCTATGGGCAGATCTTTCCAGTGAATTAAATCATGACTGACTGCATGTCCCCAGTGTTGTCTAAAATCTTTAGAGGGCAAATATTGATAAAATAAATGCCAATTTCCCTGCCAATAGCATAAACCGTTAGGATCGTGCAAAATACTTTCCGGACTAGAAAAGTGATAGATTGGTCTGTAGGGGTTGTTCTTCCATTCTTCCCGGCATTCGTTTAAATATTGTACGAAAGAATCTTTTTCTAGTTCTCTTAATTGATCTTTAAGATTGTTGGAAAAGTTTTTTTGTAATATCTTTGATTTGGGATAAGATGCCTGTTGAGCATAACATCCTATTGCAAGGAATATCGTACAAAATAGAAACGTGTAAATATTAACTCTGCTCATTTTTTTGATTGTTGATTTTATCTAACTGGTTCTCCGGTCTCTTTAGGGGTAAAAGGATCTGAATAGTAGATATGATCTTTCTTATATAAATCAAATTGTTTTTTTAGACGTATATTGAAAGAATTGATATTCTTATTCATTTCTTTTGTCCATGCATTTTCAGCTAGTGCTGCTATCCGAGGAAATAGCATATAATCGAGTCTGTCCTCTGTTTCAATACGTTCTGTCCATAGATTAGCTTGTATTCCTAGTATGTTACAATTTTTAGGATATTTGACTGGTATATCTTGTGGACTGAAAGAATATACTTTCTGATAAGAGTTGCATGAAAATTTTCTCCAGTCAACCCCATGTACTTGTAAAGTGTCTTGTGCATAATCAAGATACATTGGTAATCGTGGACATAATACAATATTAAATTTTCTAGCTAATGATTTCTGGAGTTGTTCAGGTCTATTCTGTCTCCAGAAAAATACGATGGTATGTTCAGGAGATAATTGGGAATCAGCAACTTCGTCCCAAGCTGCAACTTTGTTATGAATAAGCAGAAGAGAATCAGCCATCCTTTGAAAAAAGTAATTTTCTACGTCTTTTAAATTCTTCATTTTTTCATGTTTCATCAAGTCTTGGATATCCTTGTTAGTATTCCAATCCTGATTGCCATAATGTACTTCATCTCCTCCAAGGTGGATTACTTGCGAGGGGAACAGCGCATCTACTTCTTTTAGGATGTCCGTTAAATAAGTGTATACGGAATCTTTCCCGGGATTAAAGGTATATCCAGGATATTTAGGAGAACCGCCACCGCTAAATTCCGGATATGCTTTAGAAGCTGCAGATGCATGTCCCGGCATATCGATTTCAGGTATAATGTGGATGTTTCGTTCTAGAGCATAAGTTACGATTTCTTTTATTTCTTCTTGTGTGTAGAATTGAGCAGGAGTGTATTCTTCTCCATAATTGCCGATTCCTCCTATGAGGGCTAGTTTGGGATATTTTTTTATTTCTATTCTCCAACCTTGGGAATCGGTTAGATGCCAATGGAACCTATTTAGTTTATAAAGGGCCATCCAGTTTAAAATCTGTTTTACTTTTTTTATACCCCAGAAATGACGGGCCTCATCTAACATAAAACCTCTCCAGGCATATAAAGGGTTGTCCTCTATTTCCCAGCACTCGATAGGTACAAGGGTGTCTTGTTGCGTGGATAATCTAGTTAATTGAATTAGAGACATGATACCATTTATCATTCCGCTTGGTTGTTCGGCTGTAATAGTTATGTCTTTGGTATGCATTTTTAAAGAATATCCTTCTGTTTTGAATTTATAGCCTTTCTTGAGTTTTATAATATTGTATACTATGTTTGAATTCTGAGTTTCTTTATCAGGAAGTGTGCTTACGGCGATTGAAGTATATCGGAGAAGTTCTTTCTGTAAAAGGTAAGCTTGAGGTTCAAACTCTTCGTTATATACAATAACACATCTGTTTGATAGTTGGAATGTTTCATTTATCCTACTACTGTTTTGTGGACATGGAATTAGAGGACAAGTATTCTGTCCACGTATGATGGTAGTATTTAATATGTTTCCAATGAGAAATAATATTAGAAGAATTTTATTCATGTTTTTATCGGATAAAATGAAGAATATTACAGTTTAATATAAATGAGTTAAGATTCCATTTATATTAAACTGTAATTAAAGAATGTTCTGTTATTTCGTTTCTGTCAAACTGATGTCATCTAGATTGACTAATGTTTTCAGTGTTTTTTGTGCACTGTCTATCTCCGGTACAATGTTGAAAAATATGGCACATTTCTCAAAACTTTTACCTGGATTTTTCTGGATAATATCGGGAAGATCAAAAGTGATATTATATTCTTTCCAACCTTCTGTTTTTTCTAACGTGATAACTTTTTCATACGTATAGTCTGTATTTACGTTTGCTCCTGTTGAGGACACAATTCCCACGACTATTTTTTCTGCATGGTTTATATTTGCAGCAACATTCGTTGTACCCCAAACAAGATTTGGACGATAATAGAAAAATTGTAGTTTGTATTTTTTGCTGTCATCCAGGGATAAACGTTGTGCAACTCCCTGAAGGTGTTCTAAATTATTGGCATGACTGCTATATTTAGCTGCATCAGCATTAGCTGCAGTATAAATAACTACAGATTTGTTCCCAGAATGTGAGATTGGTGTCCCGCCACCTGCATAGGTAATAGATGTATCATCAATATAGGTAAACCAGAACCATGAGTTATTGTTACATCTATGGAACCAGACATTATCAGGAACAGTAATGGCACCATCTGCTGTAGGAAATGTTTTTTGTGCTGTAGTATCAAAGAAACCGCTAAGCCTTAGAGGGCGGACAAGTTCGTTTGTATGTACAACGGGGGCTATGGAAGATGGCTCTATCTTATCCTCAAATCCGCCATTTGTAATTAGGTTATCAGTAGCAGGCTTTTCTTCTTCGGGTAATGTCTTGTCGATAATATTTTTATGATTTTCGTAGAAAGTTTTTGTAGCCTTCATGATACCTAAGTTTTCACTATATTCGATAGGGTCATTTTTTTGGCAATTACCGATAATGACAATACCATCACATCTTCGGTACAAATATTCAAGAGCATTCAACCAGGTAGCTTCCTTGATTGGCTTGTATGCATCGGCAAAAGCTTCATAGTCTTCTGGTATAGTTCCTGTCTTGTTGAAATAATTAGTCATGATACAGGCGAATATTTTCTTGTTTGGATTGTTCCACTTAGCTTCTTCCAGAATTGCGGAGCAATCTTGTTTCCAGGTATCCAAATCGTCATTGATGATTGTAACTTCAGGATATAATACATCCGCATATTCCCTGATTCCTCTCATGGGTTCTACCGCGTATCTCTGCCATGAGTCATTTCTTTGAAAATCAGATTGAGTATAGTTGGTGACTCTGAGAGAGGTGAGGCTTGTGGGACCAACACCACGATACCCGATTGTAACTTTTGAGTTATTATCTTTGAATGTGCTATATACAGTTTGGAAACGTGACATCATTGCACTATTATCTGTAGAACGGTCCGCATGCCATGTACTGATAGATATACAAACTGGATGTGTGGCATCAGTTGCTAAATTCTTGATCTTGTCGATGACAGGAGGATATACACTACCTTGCTTTTCTGTTTCGGAAACATTAGCTTCACTGATTACTGATATGGGTTGTATACCATAGCTTAATAGATTTGAAGGAGTATTCTGGAAATTTAATGAACCATATACATAGAATTCTGTAGGCTCTGATCCGCCATCATCGCCACCGCCTATCGGCTTGTCTAATTTAATGTTAGCTTTGTGCCGTTCGATAAATGTTTTTGTAGCACTATACATTGCCTGGACTTTTGTGTCATTCCACGCAACGTCAGTTTCACCATCTTCACCTTTTCCATTCGACCATATCACTGCTCCATCTAAATATGTATAACATCCTTCCAGTATCTTATCCCATTTTTCAGCAGGAATGAATTTCATATAGTCAGGATTGTTTTTGAGATTATAATATTGCGGCCAGATATATCCGATAATCTTTTTATCAGGAAATTTCTCTTTGATATATTCTACTGTCGTTTTCAAATCTTTCAGCCATTGATCTACGTCCGGAGTCATGATATATAATGAGGGATAAAGAACATCTGAAACTTCACCGGCAGAGAGCCTTCTTTCGCTGTTTTTCTTCCATAATTTAATAATCTCTTCTTCTGGTTCAGTTCTATTATATCTGAAAACATTTAAATCGCTCACAGGTATACCATAATTACCGACAGTACAACTGGGAATTTCTTTTTTAAAAGCGTCAAATACGGTTTTCAATCCGGTTTTAATTTCTTCATCGGTCTTGTTTGAATACCAAGCTTCAATGTCAGTGCTGACGGCTTGATAATTGGATGTTTTTGTGATACTGATTTGAGTAGCAACTTTATCCATATCAATCTCTTCATTAGTTAACAAGAAAGCTTCATAAATTAAGCGTATGTTAGAGATCATATCCGATGTAAGATCCGGTTTATTCTTATAACTCATCGCATCGTAAACAACAAATTCTTTTGTTTCCGGAGTAGGTTCAATTTCCTCTTCTAAATAAGGAGGACGAATGGTGTCGTCACTACATGCAGTAATGAACAGCATGGCAGTGAATAGTAACATGGTCAACCATTTAATCTCTGATGTTTTCATATAGTTCTTGATTTTGTGATAAATTACTTAATAGCCAGGGTTGTTTTTCCAACCTCTGAGTTCGCATTGTCTTACAGGTATCGGGAAAAGATAATTCTCTTTATTAGCGTTTAATCTCGCTCCAATTGCTGCATTCTTGCCTATAGCCTCGTCTACTTTTTCTGTTCTTACCAATTGGAACCATCTTTTGAATTCAAATACATTTTCCCAGCCAAATTCATCGAATACCGCATCTGCAAATTTTTCTGGTGTTAAACCTGCATATTGATGACTTTGATCTCCAAATGCTCTGTCTCTGACTCTATTTAAACATTTATACGCAAGAGTGTTGGGGGAACCCTCTGCTTTATTGCTGGCTTCGGCATAAATTAGCAATACGTCTGCAAATCTGTAAATAGGAGTGAGACCTTCTGAAAGTGAACTACGTGTAGAGGTGTTTCCATCAATACCGTATGTTCCACAGCCTCCATAGTTCCTGTATTTCCGGATAAAAGGTGCGCCTATATCAAAGTCTTCCCAGTCAATCCGATTTCCTTTAGTATCCACGGTTGATGTAATATAGCAGAATTCTTTTCTTTTGTCATTAGGGAAGTTTTTGAAGAATACAGGATCACCTACATAGTCATACCAGCCATTTTCTTCTTTTCCAAGATAGGATATGCCGTATTGGCTTGGTAAATAAGACAGTGAATGCTGTAGTGCGAATATATGTTCAGTTTTATCCGTCTTTTTAGCGTTCATCCAAAGATCTTTATATTCACCGACCAGATCGTAAGGTCCGTTTTCGATGATATCTTTTGCAGTTTTAGCAGCTTCTGCATAATAATTTTCTTCTTTTAATGGCCATCCAGCCATGGTTATATATACGTCACTAAGCAAAGTCTTGGCGGCCCAGGTGGTTGGAGCCTGATTGTTATTGTCACGGCTTTGTAATGGTAGCAGGTTGATTGCATTACTTAAATCAGGAAGAATTATTCTTTCATAGATGTCTTTCACCGGTTTACGTGGCATATTACTACTCCCATCTATGTCTGTACTTGAGTTAGGGTCTGTAATAGCAGGAGCATCTCCCCAATATCTTACGATATAGAAATAGGATAAGGCTCTGAAGAAATAGGCTTCTCCTAAATACTTATTACTTATTTGGGTGTCGAGATTTTCGTTTTCATTGATTAGATATATTATATTATTTGC
>DXOJ01000538.1 GCA_019412865.1 Bacteroides sp.
TAGGACACATGCCTCTCACGCATGTAATACGAGTTCGATTCTCGTACCCACTACCACTTGATTATCAGTCTCTTACAAACAAGTAAGAGGCTTTTTTATTGCCTTATATCTATATCAAAGTATCGTTTTAGGCGTTATAAATGGGTATTATTAAAAAAAATGGTGCAAATTTTGCGTAAATTTTCATCTCGCATAATTATCGCGCTATCCCATTAATGGACTCTCTTTTTCTTTATAGATCTCGAAGTAAGATTCCTTATCAATCCTCAACCGGACTCTGTCCTCCCTTTTCTGACCTGCCAGATTCACAAACAGATTGAAATACAGTTGGCTGAAAGAAAGGTTGGAACGGTCATAAGTTATATCGAACGTCCAAGTTCTGCGGAAAGAATCGAACGTAGCATACGATTGTTCACCCCCTTTACACATAAACACTTCCGGGAAAGACGTAGGAGGATAAGGCTGGAATAAGCCGGCTAATTGAGCATAAATATAATCAATCATCCATTCATCTCCTGTTAAGGTCAATTCTCCTTTTAAACGGAGTTTGATGGCATAACTGGCAGTCACGTCGGGCGAAGTATAAACAGGGACCTGGCTTTCTGCCGGATAGTTGCCGTCTTTATATCCAAGACTCATCGTTAGTTTGGATTGACCGACACCATTAAAACCACTCACCTCCTGATCAGTCAACCGGTTTTTCAGACTAACCATAAATGTCAATTTACCGAGCGTCGGATCACCCGGATATTGCGCGAGCGTGTCCAGTACATAATCTTCGGTATTATAACTACGGGCTATCAAATCACCCTTTCCAGCCTCCAAAGCCGGACCGCCTCTTTCCACATCCACGTTGCCAACCGGATAATAAATAGCATCATTATCCCTTACACAACCACTAAAACAGAACAGCAACACTGCCAACTTTATTATCTTATTCATTATCAACTACATTTTGATTTTGCGGACAAATATACATCTTTTTTGTACCACACATGATTTATGTCAACCGTTTTTAGTATTTTTGCACACACCAAGACAAAAAGACATGGATACACTATTAAGAGATACCGTAAATGCTGTTGTTAATTCCCGCTTTCCGGAAATGAGCATAGAAGGAAGACGGCAGATAGAAAACATATTGATCCGTGAAGAATTTCCCAAAGGAGCAATAGCGCTGAATGAAGGAGAAGTAGCTCACGAACTCGTTTTTGTTGGCAAAGGTATGCTTAGGCAGTATTATTACAAAAATGGAAAAGACATAACCGAACATTTCTCATACGAAGGCTGCATCGTGATGTGTATCGAAAGTTTCTTGAAACAAGAACCTACGCGGCTGATAGTGGAAACTCTGGAACCTTCCATCATTTACCTATTCCCCCGTGATATGATACAAAAGTTAGCAAGAGAAAATTGGGAGATCAATATGTTCTACCAGAAGATACTGGAATACTCCCTAATCGTATCGCAGATTAAAGCAGACTCCTGGCGTTTTGAATCCGCCCGCGAACGCTATAACCTCCTGCTCGAAACACATCCGGAAATCATCAAACGTGCACCTTTGGCGTACATCGCCTCCTATCTTCTAATGACACCGGAGACATTAAGCCGTGTACGTTCCGGTGTTTTATAAATTTAGCGGTTTTTCCGGTATTCCTTAGGAGACATACCGGTGTAATGTTTGAAGTATTTTCCAAAGAAAGACTGGTTTGCAAAATTCAGCCGGTCGGCAATCTCTTGTATATTCATACTTGAAGAATTCAGAAGTGCTTTCGCCTCCAGAATCACCAATTCGTCAATCCACTCTCCCACTGTTTTCCCACTGACCTCTTTCACTACTCCCGAAAGATGCTTCGGTGTCAGACATAACTGATCGGCATAGAATTTCACACTGCGTTCAGACTGGTAGGACTCTACTAAAAACTCATAGAAACGTTCAAAAATATATTCTTTCCGACTTTTATTCTTCACTGTGACAGTATTGGCAGGTACATGGTTATTAAGAATATTATACAGTTCGAAAAAGAACCCCTGCATCAATCCCATCACAACCTCTTTACGGTACACCCCCTCCTTATTTCTCAATCTCTTCCTGATAAACATATGATATTCCTTCACAACCTCCTGCTCGTGCGAGTGAAGGGCGAGACACGGATAGTCTTTCAGATAGAGAAATAAGGAAAGCACATTCCCGATTTTAGGCAACACCTCCAACATATTCTTTGACACAGCAAAAAATATTCCCTTAAAATCGGGACTAAAGCACCGCTGTTCAATAATCTGGCTGGGCAACGCTATCACCATCAATCCGGGAGACAACTCAAATTCACGCAAACTAATATTAAATGCACCAGTACCTTCCAGGCAAAGCCCTACAGTCAGCACTTCCAGTTTGGTAGGTCCATTATACAATGATATAACGCTCTCCGTATCGAAAAGTGCTATATCATTATCCATAACATCAATATGGTCGGCATCTATATGTTTGGAATGAACTACCGAAGAAATACCTATTTTAGGAACACTCTGAATATCCATACTCTATCTTTTTTGCGACAAATATACCAGCATTTAATCAGATACACAAGCCATTCAGGAGTATTATCGGACATAATGAACACTTTTGACTACTTATTGAACAGACCGGAATAGATATTCATAATCACGTCTGGCAGCCGGCACTGTCCATTTCTCCGGAACAAACTTCCACTGATTCAGGGCTTTGGGGTCCATCTTACCTTTCTTTTCGATATAATTCATCAAATAGAAACGAAGGTCTTTATCCGTAGAGAAAATAATACGGTCTTTCAATTTCTCCTGCGGAATACCCGATCCTTTCGTCAACAGTTCTCCACCGCCATTACCACGATAAGAATTTAAGGCCACTTTATATATCTTATCCATACGGAAAGGAGAACCGTCGGCCATACTCGTAATCGTAATCTTTTCTCCCTGCGGTTTAGTCACGTCCACCGTATAAATAATGCCGGAAGCCGAGTCGAAATTAAAACTGAAGTTCCGGAAAGAAGCCCTGTCTTCCGCACCTTCCCGAGGTTTCTCCTTGAACCAGAGCAGATGATCTTCCGGTGACTTCATCCGGTTCGTCCACATATAATAAGACATCTCCAGAAAATCCTTAATCTCCTTCCCGGACAACGTCATCACGTACAACATATTCTCGTACTTATATAAGTTGAACATATCACTGACAAACACATCCCCCTTCTTTATCTCCGCATCAAACGAAAGCGGAGCGGCAAAAGAGATGTCAGCTCCGGTAATGTCGAGCTGTAAGGTATGTATCAAGTCGATAAAAGCGGAAGGACCGAAGAAAGCAGGACGAGTAGAGATACTCTCGGTAAAAGTTCCGATCTTCTTGGATACAAACTTCTGCACCGCCTCATATTGCGGAGCAAAATACTTCATGAAATCCTCGCTGATTCCGTAAGTTTCCGTCTCCGTCAACTCCCCCTTGATATCCTTGCTCTGCACCTTTCCATCTTTCAATTTCAAGGTCACATCGATATTAGACAATACAATTCCATTGCTGGCCGGATCGATAATCAACACCGAATCTCCGGCCACGTTCATCACCTTCTTACATTCGCGGGCATGATCGTGTCCCATCAATACAATATCGAATCCCGGGACATTCTTCGCAACGTTGAGAGAAGCATTCTCATTGTATTTACCCGACATTTTGAAAGCCTCCTGTCCGGCATGAAACAATCCGATCACTACATCGGGATTCTCTTTTTCATGGATAATCTTCATCCATTTGCGTGCCGTCTCTTCCATATCGTCGAAACGCAACCCTTTCCACAGATTTTCAGAAAGCCATGCAGGGATGGCAGGAGTAATCATACCCAATACCACAATCTTCACGCCATCACGTTCCAACACCTTATAAGGAGCCAGATGGGGCTTTCCCGTAGACGTATCAATGATGTTGGCACCCAACACAGGGAAGTCACAAGTGCGTATCCAACGGTCGAACACGGCACGCCCCGTTTCCACATCATGGTTTCCCATATTGCCGGCATCATATTTCATATAATTCATCATTTCCGAACAAAGATGAGGAGACACTGTATCTATATAATTATAGTAATAGGCAGTAGGCTGTCCCTGCAAAATATCACCATTATCCAGCAATATCAGATTCTCTTTATACTGTTCGCGCTCCTTCTGCACGAAAGAATAAATACGTGCCAGACTCCCCTTCCACTCGTGACGGGTTATAAAATTGTAAGGATAATAATTACCATGTACGTCACTTGTTTCCACAATCTTCAGCTTCACTACCTTTTCCTGCGCCGCAACAGACAGTACGAGACAGAAAAGCAAGCCATAAAAAAATCCTATTCGTTTCATTCTTTTTCTATATTTAGCGGATGCGAGAATACGAACCGTGCCCCACCGGTATAGTCAGGGTCGATCCATATACTTCCTCTCCATTTATGCACAATCAATTTACAGATAGACAATCCCAATCCGGTTCCCTGGGCATACTCATTCAATTTTTCAAAACGCTCGAACACAAGTCCCTGTTTTTCTTTCGGGATGCCGCATCCGGTATCCGTTACCGAGAAAATAGCCATTTGCTTTTCCTCATTCACAGAAAAGTCCAATGTAATCTTCCCGCCTTTCGTAAATTTGTCAGCATTGGACAGCAGATTAATGATTACCTGTTGCATACGCTGCACATCCGTCACCATCCGGAAAGTTTCAAAAGAGGTGGAAAACAAGAACTGATTGTCCGACGACTGCCGTGAAAAACTAACAGAGGCAACCACCTGACTACACAACTGCACCACATCACATTCCTCCCACGTTAAAGTCACCCGGTTCGCCTCCAGACGTGAAAGATCGAGAATATCATTAATCAGACGAAGCAACAAATCCGAATTGGTTTTGATAATCTGATAATAAGACTGCTGTTCATCCTCCGTGCTATCGCCCATTGCCAGTACATCCGAGAAGCCGACAATCGAGTTCAACGGTGTCCGTATCTCATGACTCATATTGGCAAGGAAAGCACTCTTCAGACGATTAGACTCTTCCGCCCTGTCTTTCGCTACACGCAAATCCTTCTCCGATTTCAGAAGCTCGTCTTTCAAACGTTTCGTACGGAAATAATAGAAAAGAGAGATACATAAGCCAAGTACCAGAATCACGAACAAAGCACAAGCAGACCATATCTGATAAGTATATTGCTGATAGAACGAAACCGGTTGGTTGACAAGCTGCACTTTAAAAGGCAACACACTCGGGTGCAGCCCCCACTCTTTCACCTTCCGGCTATCCAATACCGCTTTAGAGCCAATGATCGAAAGATGCTTCCCCGTATCCTCCGGGTGCTGATCCATCCGTACGGACTCCATAGCCATTTCTCCTCCCACTTTCCGATAATCGGGCAGCACTCCCCCTATCGCCCAATAGCCAAGGCTCACCGATGAAGGAGTAAAAGCTGGGATGGTAGGAGTAGCCTCCATCATGGCATACGTCGCATTTCGCATGAAATACCCCTCGTTCATATCCACACGCCACGTTCCCACCAAAATAACCGTATTTTCGGGCAACTGTCTTAATTCCTCAACGATGGTATAAATAGAATGTCTCCGGCCGTCCATCAAAATCAAATCCAGATCGGGGAACTTCTTCATTTCTTTTCGTACCAACGATTGCATGGTCACTCCACCATAAGTATTGTCCGAGATAAAGGCAATATGTTTCGTTTTCGGATAGAAAGCTTGAATCATGGAGATA
>DXOJ01000539.1 GCA_019412865.1 Bacteroides sp.
TCTCTTTATCTTGTATGAAAAGTCCCTTTATATCAGTTTACTCTATCGAATTTTGATTGATCGAATAATGAGACAACCGGGTATAAAGGGACTTTTTATATTCTTATCAAAGAGTTATTTTTTTCTCTCTTTGTATTCTGACGGGGTAATTCCTATCACTTTCTTGAAGCACTTGCTGAAATATTTCGGATCGTTGAATCCCGTCATATATGCTACCTGGGAGAAGTTATATTCGTCGCTGTCAATCAGTTGTACGGCACGTTTGATACGTATTTCCCGTATAAAGTCAACAGGTGTCAGTCCGACGATTGATTTTAATTTCCGGTAGAAGATTGTACGGCTAAGCATCAACTGTTCTGCAAATTCGTCAATCGTTAGTTCGGCATTGTCCATCTGTTCTTCCATGTATGCCATTACTTTTTTCATAAATTGCTCGTCGTATGGAGTAATCTGTGGTTGTGAAGGAGTCAGAGGATCGGGAGAAGAGGTATTCTTTCCTTCCATCAGCCTATTCATATAGAGCTCCTGCAATGCTTTGCGTTGTCGTAACAAGGAGGCTACACGGGTCTTTAGATAAGTAGCACTGAAAGGTTTGGTGATATAATCGTCAATGCCTTGTTCCAATCCGGCGATACGGTCGTCCAGAGAGGCTTTGGCTGATAATACAATGATGGGGATATGGCAAATATTGTTGTTCTCTTTGATTTGCCTAATCATTTCTAAACCGTCCATCACCGGCATCATAACATCGCTGATAATAAGATCGGGCAGGTCGTCAACAGCATGTTGCAATCCCTCTTCACCATTGGAAGCTGTGATTACCGTATAATTCTCCGACAAAATACTTTTCAGAAAAGCCTTTAACTCTTCATTATCTTCTACCACCAATATGGAGAAACCATCCGAATTAGTCTCAAGGTCTTCTTTTTCTTCCACCTCTTCCGGCGCTTTCATGCTATCGACGGGATGAGGCGCTGAACTCTGACTATCATTCAGGATAAATTCGACTTGTACATCCTCTTCGAAAATTTCCCGTTGTAAAGGCAAGCTTACTGTAAAACGGCTGCCTATTCCGGGTTGACTATTTACTGTAATAGTGCCATGATGCATTTCCACCATCTCTTTCACGAGAGACAGCCCGATGCCGGAAGATGGTTGCAGAATATTCTGTTTTACCAATGACTCGAAGCGTTGGAACAAGGAATGTTGTTTTTCTACTGCAATTCCGATTCCTTCGTCTGCAACCTCTATCTCTACCGTCTTCTCTTTCGTTGTGATATTGACTGTAATCGACTTGTCGGTAGGTGTATATTTGAATGCATTGGAAAGCAGATTGAAGAATATCTTTTCAAACTTATCTCTATCCACCCAGCTATATACCGACTGGATGGTAGAAGTCAGCTGATAGTTTATGTTCTTTTCTTCAGCTATCAGTTTGAAGCTACTCATCACCTTTTGCAAAAGTGGGATCAAATCGGTCTCTTCAATCAGTAGTTTCATTTTCTGATTCTGAATCTTGCGGAAATCCAGAATCTGATTCATCAGTCGGAGCATGCGCTCTGTGTTCTGATGTACCAAAGTCAAATGCTCACGGGCGGAAGGAGAAAGCGGTTCATTCTCTAATACCTCTGTCACAGGGCTACTGATTAAAGTTAGCGGAGTACGTAACTCATGAGATATGTCAGTAAAGAATCGCAGTTTGATATTTGCTAATTGTTGTTCCATATCCACTCTGTGACGTAACCGGTAGATGTAAAATAATACATATACGATGCTTGCCGTAAAGAGTATGAATAGAATGAAATAGAACAGCCATGCCCAGTAGGTTTCCCAAAAGGTGGGGAGTACATGTATAGATAGAGTCCGTACATTGTTCACCCAGACCCCGTCACTGTTTGTTGACTTTACCTGCAACTGATATTTGCCTGCAGGCAAGTTGATGTAGCTAGCGGAACGGTTATTATCTGCTTCATTCCATTCTTCTTCTAGTCCTTGCAGGCGATAGGCATATAAAATCCCTTTTGGATTGACATAATCAAGTGCAGCAAACTGGAAAGTTACATTCCTTTGAGAGGGCTCCAGTTCCAATTCTTCCAGATTGTCAATGGAGTGATCGGTAAGGTGTCCTTGAATCTTGAGTCCTGTAAACACAATAGGAGGAACATAGCTACTCTTCCGCATCTTCTCCGGAGAAACTTCCAGAAAGCCTTTATCAGTTCCTAAGATAATCTGGTTGCGGGCATTGATAATAGGAAGAGCTTCGGAGAAATTGAATTCCTGATAGATGGAACTTAATTCATAGTTCTCAAAAGTTTCTTTGGCTGGATCGAATTTGGAGAGCGCAATCTCCGAAACAACCCATAGTTGGTTCTGTGTATCTTCAATCATTGATAGTGCCAGATCGGAAGCCAGCCCGTTGTTCTTGTCGTAGTTTTTGAATTGGATATTCTCGTTCAGCAGATTGGGAGATATCACTTTATTTACTCCTCCGGTAAAGCTGACAACATAAGTCGTTTTATTCTTGTCCGTATAGATATGCATGATATCGTTGGCACTAAGACTGTTTTTATCTCCCGGTCTACGGATATTCCGGTAGAATTTAATCTCTTCCAGGCGTTCGAAGTTGTTCGAGAATGTCAGCAGTCCGTTAGTTGTTCCCACTAAAATCACTCCTCCCGGAGCTTCTGCAATATTGCGTACTTTCATACCGTAAGCTATGGGATAGTTTCTTAACTCATTATTACTATGAATAAATGAAACTTTTCCATCTTTAGCTTGTGCCAGCAGATTTAATCCGCCCCCATAACATCCTATCCAAATATTATTACGACTGTCCTGAAAGATAGCATAAATGCTATTACTGCTTAAACTATAAGGATCATTTGTCTGGTGTTCAAAATGGTGAATAGAGTAATGATTTGCTCCTGTCTTTTTAAGTTGGAAAAGTCCGATTTCTTTAGTCCCCAACCATATATTTCCATCTTTGTCTTCCAGAATTGAATATACCCCATTATAAAACGATTGTTTTTCCTTAATGATATTTCCTTGTTTGGATAAGTACCCCACCAGGTTACCATCCGGTGCGAATATCTGGATATAATTAGATTTTGATGCTGTCCATAGACGTTTATTGCTGTCTTGCAGGAATGCACGTGTTTCTGCCTCGTAATCAGTCAGGTTAAATTGATAGCTCTGTGGGAAGAAGCATAGTTTCTCTACACCACGTGCTGTTGCAAACCAACAGTTTCCCTGATTATCCAATGTATAAGACCTGACTAACGGACTGAAAATAGACTTAGGATTATTGATATCCGTAAGAAGCGGTTTGAGAGTTCTTTCTTTCCGGTCATAGTAGCAAAAGTTTCCTTCCGTGGGGAGTAACCATAGGTTTTTCGCATTGTCTTCAAAAATAAGTTTACGACTTTTACGCCCATGCTTGATAATCTCATCTTTGGGGGTGAACAGATGTTCTTTTTCATTGGTCGCGAGGTTAAGATGAACAATGCCCGGATCTTTTGAAAAAATCCAGATATCTCCCAAGTGGTCTTGATAGACAGATTCTACATCGTTGGAAGTTTGGGTAGCTGTACGGATGTCTATTTGCTGGAAACTGTTCTTCGGGATAGAATACAAAATCACTCCATTATCCGTTCCCAATGCCAGCATATCTTTTCCTATGGTAGTGACATTGTTTATTTTATGATGCGGATAAGGAATATCTACGAATTTCAGTTTTTTAGTGTGGAAGTCATATCTGGCTAACTTGTCATTTTCTGCAATCAGACAGATCGTTTCCTTTATTTGGGTGATGAACTGGAAAGGAAAGTCTGTATCCAGTGTTTTCTTTCCTATGATGGAAACACCTTTATCCGTCAATATCCATTCATCTTCTTCAGAGTCTTGATAAATGTTAAATATTTGATTTCCTTTCAGGTTGTGGTTGGAAGCTGAATAAAGTGTGATGCCTTCTCCTTTTTTGCATAATTGTTCGTCCACTCTGAATGCATATCCGCTTTCACAGAGAATCCAGGCAATCCCTTTCTCCAGTGAATAAATGCGTGTAACATTGTTAGTTTGTTTCGTGGAAAGTTCAATAGGTTGGAGAACATCAATAAACTTCTCGGTTTCCACATCAAAAAGGCAAGCTTGTCCATCGTAAGTGGGGCACCATATATCTCCGTATTTGCTTTCTGAAATAGTTCCCATGCGATTACTGCCGAATGCATATTTACTCTCTTGCGAAGTTTTATATGTCTTAAAAGTGTATCCGTCAAACTTGTTAAGCCCGTTCCAGGTACTAAACCAAACAAGCCCTTTCTGATCCTGTAAAATGCTCATTACATTACCTTGAGCGAGACCGTCACTCACGGAGAAATGTTTAACTTGGCAGATAGGTTGAGCAGCTATATTGATCGCTATTGTTAGAAGAAGAAATAAAGTATGGAGCCGTTTCATAGTAGTTACTTTAATGTTTATAGCAAAAATAAACAAAACAATGCAGAATGGAAAGTCCGATAAGTGGTTTGAACGAATAATACTCGTTTTTTCCTATTTTTTCCTCTTCATCCTATACAGCATTGATCTCTATGTTGTGT
>DXOJ01000054.1 GCA_019412865.1 Bacteroides sp.
CACTTTGGAGAAGGAGATTTCTCGGTTCGTGTTCCTGTTGAAAGTCAGGACGAAATTGGAGAGCTGGCATCTGCATTTAACCAAATGGCGGAAACATTGGCGGCAGGTGAAAGTATGAGGCGCAATTTTATTGCCAATACTTCTCATGAGCTGAAAACGCCTATGACAACCATTGCAGGATTTGTGGATGGTATTCTGGACGGCACCATTCCCGAAGAAAAACGCAATCATTATTTGAGAATTGTTTCACAGGAAGTAAAACGTTTGTCCCGTTTGGTAAAAACCATGTTGGATCTTTCTAAAATTGACAGCGGTGAAATGAAACTGCGCCTTACTCGCTTTGATTTGAGTAATACCGTATTTGTTACACTGCTATCTTTTGAAAAAGCCATAGAAGACAAAAAAATAGAAATCCGTGGTTTGGAGACCGCCTCCAGCTTATTTGTAGACGGTGACCCTGATATGATACATCAGGTTTTATATAATTTATTGGAAAATGCAGTAAAGTTTACGAATGTAGAAGGTTACATTGACATACGCTTAGCAGAAACCAATGACCGTGTGACAGTTACCATTAAGAACAGTGGTCCCGGCATTCCCGCGGATGAAGTGGCTATGATATTCGACCGTTTCTATAAAACGGATAAATCTCGCAGTCAAGATAAAAACGGAATGGGTCTTGGACTTTATATTGTTCGTACCATCATTCGTCTGCATGGCGGTGAAATCAGTGTTAGCAGCGTTGAAAATGAATTTTGTCAATTTGAATTCTGGCTGCCTAAAAAAATAAAAGATTTGAATTCCGACAAGGGAAAAGACAGCAAGGAACCAAAGGACAGTAAGTGGAGTAATCCGCTAAAAAGTGATAATAAGCAAGCGAAAACAGATAAGAAAGCGAAGAAAAAAGAAGACGCAGGTTCTGCGCCTGAGGTCATTGAAGTGACAGATGTAGAAATTGTAGAAAAACCAAAAGATGACGATGCTGCACTGCATTGATGTGTAATGAACAGTAGGGTAAACTTAGTTTTGCCCTACTGTTTGTCATCAGATACTATTGATAAGAGGTGTATACATGGACGAAAATCGCAATCCGTTTGATTCTACGCAGCCAAATACCAATCCGTCTGAACCACAGCAGACAGGTAACTATAATACTCCGTCAACGAAACATCCTCAACAGGGAGCATATGGTCAATCGGAAAATGTCTACTATCAAGCGGGGCAAGAATATAGGAATACAGAACAGAATCAGCAAACAGAAAGTTCTGATATTCCGCCATACCAATGGAACTCTTCCTATCAGGGAGATTTTTCCCAGAATCAGGGGGTGTCAGGACAGCAAGCTCCACGCGATTCCTATGGACAGCAATATCCTTACGGAACAGGACAGCCGAATTCTTGGAATCAAAATGATAGTGCCGGTTCATTTCCCGATTGGAATGGACAGTATTGGCAAAATGGAGCAGGATTTCAGCCTTCTCCTTTCGGATGGCCTCCTCAGGAACCAAAAAAGAAGATGAGCGTAGGCATGAAGGTATTTATTGTGATATTGGCTGTTTTGGCAGTCAGTTTTATTGGTGGTTTTGCAGGATTCGGGATTTATGTGGTAGTTCAGCAGCAAGATGGAATATCATCTGAATCAAGTGACAATCACACTTCTTCTCAATCCTCCAATGATTCTATTGTAGATGAGGACACAGCTGCAAATATTCCTGATAGAACTGACCCAAATTTTCAGGGAATTACACTTTCATCTGCAGACAGCCAAGTACTCACACCTGAACAAGTATATGAAAAAGTATCTGTATCAATGGTCAGTGTTTTAGCGACTTCTATCGGTAGTACAACAGAAAGCAGTTCTTCCGTTAGTCAGGGAAGCGGAGTGATTGCAACCTCCAATGGATATATCATTACAAATGCACACGTAATTAATTATTCCAAATCCGCACGAGTAGCTGTTATTACGCATGACCAGAAACAGTATGATGGTGTCGTTGTAGGTCTTGATAAGGATGCCGACTTGGCTGTGATTAAAATTGAAGCGGAAGGCTTAATACCCGCTGAATTTGGAGATGACAATGATTTATCTGTGGGAGAAACAGTGGCTGCAATTGGAAATCCGGGTGGCATACAGTATTCCGGCTCTATGACTATGGGAGTTGTGTCTGCAGTGAATCGCAGTGTAGCAAATTACAGCAGTACAGGCATTACGTATATTCAAACGGATACCGCCATTAATCCGGGTAACTCAGGTGGTGGGTTAATCAATATGCGTGGACAGATTGTCGGAATTAATACCATAAAAGTAGTTTCTTCCGGTTATGAGGGGATGGGATTTTCTATTCCAATCAGTCAGGCTAAGTCAATATTGGATACGTTAATCAGAGAAGGTGATATACCATCTGTCGGTAAGCTGGGGATTACGGGTTCTACTCGATATCTGCCGGTAGATGGTGAAAACTATTCGATAGCGGGCGGCGTATTAATTGCATCTATCGATAGCAGCAGTCCCTTGACAAACAG
>DXOJ01000540.1 GCA_019412865.1 Bacteroides sp.
CATTATTAGTTTACCGAATAAATTAGATAAAACCATGGATAGAAGAAAGTTTTTAAAAAACACAGGCTGGTCTTTCCTCGGATTGGCAGCTTCAGGCAGTTTGCTGGGTTCTTGCGCAGCTGGAAGCAAAGAAGCAAAAAAGATTATGCCGTCAGCCAGTAACCTCAAAATGTACTGGGGCGACTTACATAACCATTGCAACATCACATACGGACACGGCGACATGCGCGACGCTTTTGAAGCAGCGAAAGGACAATTGGATTTTGTCAGTGTCACTCCTCATGCCATGTGGCCGGATATTCCCGGAGCAGATGATCCCCGCCTGAAATGGGTGATCGATTATCACACGGGAGCTTTCAAACGTCTGCGTGAAGGCGGTTATGAGAAGTACGTAAAAATGACGAATGAATACAATAAAGAAGGTGAGTTCCTTACTTTTGTCGGATACGAGGCCCACAGCATGGAACATGGTGACCATGTTGCATTGAATTATGATCTCGACGCACCGCTTGTGGAATGTACTTCTATCGAAGACTGGAAACAGAAGGCAAAAGGACACAAAGTATTTATTACTCCACATCACATGGGTTACCAGGGCGGCTATCGCGGTTACAACTGGAAATGCTTTACCGAAGGAGATATTACCCCATTCGTAGAAATGTATTCCCGTCATGGTCTGGCAGAAAGCGATCAGGGAGATTATCCTTATCTACACGATATGGGTCCGCGCCAATGGGAAGGAACCATTCAATATGGTCTTGAATTAGGCAACAAATTCGGTATCATGGCTTCTACCGACCAACATTCCGGTTATCCGGGAAGCTATGGCGACGGCCGTATCGGTGTCATGGCTCCGTCATTGACTCGCGACGCTATTTGGGAAGCTCTCCGCACCCGCCATGTATGTGCCGCAACCGGTGATAAAATTATTATCGACTTCCGCCTCAACGACGCTTTCATGGGTGACGTGGTTCGCGGTAACAGCCGCCGTATCTATCTGAACGTTACAGGTGAAAGCTGTATCGACTATGTAGATATTGTCAAGAACGGACAGATTTTAGCTCGCATGAATGGCCCGTTGACTCCGATTGCCCCGGAAGGTGATACGGTACGTTGCAAAGTTAAAGTTGATTTTGGTTGGAATCGTGAAGAGAAATACGTACATTGGCAGGGTAAACTGTCCGTGGACAAAGGACAGATCCATAGTGTAACTCCTTGTTTCCGTGGCGCAGCGTTCACTTCTCCGCAAGAAGGTGAAACTGAATTCCACACGCATGTCAACCGTATCGTATCCGTTGGCAACAAGGAAACCGAACTAGATATGTATAGCAGCAAAAATCCGAATACGACTACAGCAGCCATGCAAGCCGTCATTCTGGATGTGGAAATGCCCAAAGACGGTAAGATCATTGCCGAATTCAATGGCAAGAAGTTTGAACATACGTTGGGCGAGTTGCTCGAAGGTTCACGTTCACACTTCATGATCGGTTGGTTGAGCGAGGCGATCCTTTTCAATCGTGCTATGCCGGAAAGCTGTTTCACTCTGGAACACTACATGGAAGATAAAGACCCGCAACGTGATACGGACTACTACTATGTACGCGTTCGCCAACGTGACGGACAATGGGCTTGGAGTTCACCGATTTGGGCAGAAAGAGTGTGATTTTTTTAAGTATTAAGTATTATGTATTAAGTATTACTTGGTGATATGGAAAAAGAATACGCTATAGGAATTGACCTTGGCGGAACTTCTGTAAAATACGCCCTAATTGATAATGAAGGCGTATTTTACTTTCAAGGGAAGTTACCGTCGAAAGCCGATGTATCAGCAGAAGCTGTCATCGGACAGTTGGTTACTGCTATCAATGAAGTGAAAGCCTTTGCACAGGAACAAGGCTACAAAATCAATGGTATAGGAATCGGTACACCGGGCATCGTAGATTCTACAAACCGCATAGTTCTGGGAGGTGCGGAAAACATCAACGGTTGGGAAAACATACATCTGGCGGACCGCATTGAAAAGGAAACCGGACTCCCGGCTTTATTAGGAAATGATGCCAATCTGATGGGATTAGGAGAAACAATGTATGGAGCCGGACAGGGAGCCACTCATGTTGTTTTCCTAACAGTAGGAACAGGCATTGGCGGTGCAGTAGTCATCGATGGCAAATTGTTCAACGGTTATGCCAACCGGGGGACAGAACTGGGGCACGTGCCTCTCATTGCCAATGGCGAACCTTGTGCCTGTGGTTCCGTCGGCTGTCTGGAACATTATGCTTCCACTTCCGCCTTGGTACACCGTTTCAGTCAACGGATAATAGACGCAGGTATCTCCTACCCGAATGAGGAGATTAATGGAGAACTGATCGTCCGCCTTTACAAACAAGGAGATAAGATTGCACAACTATCGCTGGAAGAACACTGTGATTTTCTGGGACATGGAATTGCAGGATTCATTAATATCTTCAGCCCTCAAAAGATTGTGATCGGTGGAGGACTTTCCGAAGCCGGAGACTTTTATATTCAGAAAGTAAGCGAAAAAGCCCACAGTTACGCCATCCCCGACTGTGCCGTGAATACTCAAATCATAGCTGCCGCTCTTGGAAACAAGGCCGGAAGTATTGGAGCCGCTTCACTCTTTTTCAAATGAAAACAAAAATAAATGATAGTTGATAGCTGATAAATGATAGTTAGTAAATGAAAGTTATCCCAACATACAAATACTCAATCATCAATTAATTATCAACTTCCATCTATCAGTTATCATTTATCAACTATCAACTATTTAAGATTATGAGAAAAAATTTAGGGATGCTGGCGCTGATTATGGCGTTCTGGTTTACCATCTCGTTTATCACCAATATTCTAGGCCCACTCATTCCGGATATTATCCACAACTTCAATCTAAGTGACCTGGCAATGGCGGGATTTATCCCGACTTCTTTCTTCCTGGCCTATGCCATCATGTCTATCCCTGCCGGATTGCTCATCGACCGTTTCGGTGAAAAGCCGGTATTATTCGGTGGATTTCTGATGCCGTTCATCGGCACCATCCTATTTGCCTGCATGCACACGTATCCGATGTTATTGGCTTCTTCTTTCATCATCGGACTGGGAATGGCCATGTTACAAACGGTATTGAATCCACTCCAACGTACCGTAGGAGGAGAAGAAAACTATGCATTTATCGCCGAACTGGCACAGTTCATGTTTGGCATTGCTTCTTTCCTAAGTCCTCTGGTATATACTTATCTGATTCGTGAACTTGATCCGGCAACATATACAGCAGGTAAGAGTTTCTTTATCGACCTGTTGGCCGATGTCACTCCACAGGAAATGCCGTGGGTATCTCTTTATTGGGTATTTACAATCCTGCTATTGGTCATGCTGATAGCTGTCGGTGTATCCCGTTTCCCCAAGATCGAGTTGAAAGAAGACGAGAAAAGCGGGTCTAAAGATTCATATCTGGCTTTATTCAAACAGAAATATGTATGGCTGTTTTTCCTGGGAATTTTCTGCTATGTAAGTACGGAACAGGGAACTTCAATCTTCATGAGTACCTTCTTGGAACAATATCATGGAGTTAACCCACAAACAGACGGTGCACAGGCCGTAAGCTATTTCTGGGGATTGATGACAGCCGGTTGTCTGGTAGGTATGATTCTGCTCAAGTTAATTGACAGTAAACGATTGTTGCAAATTTCCGGAATTCTGACGATCATCCTATTATTATCGGCATTATTCGGAAGTAAGGAAGTATCCATGCTTGCTTTCCCTGCTGTTGGATTCAGCATCTCCATGATGTATTCCATCGTATTCTCATTGGCACTGAACTCTGCGTCACAGCACCACGGTTCATTCGCAGGTATACTATGCTCGGCAATTGTAGGTGGTGCCGGTGGTCCGATGATTGTAAGTACACTGGCAGATGCAACATCACTCCGTACGGGTATGCTCTTTATCCTTGTTTTTGTAGGATATATCACCTTTATCGGTTTCTGGGCATGTCCACTGATTAATAACAAGACTGTTCGTCTGAAAGATTTGTTCAAACAACGCTGAATAACAAAGCGATGAATAATAAAAGCAAAGTTATATGATGAAACAACGAATATCTATTTTTCTCTTGTTCACCCTTCTGCTATTCGCCAATGGATATGCACAAAAAGGAATCATGCGTCTGACTCAACAGACCTTGATGCATGAAGTCCGCGAAACGCCTTCGCCTCTGGACGGACAGCATATTACTGTCAATCCCCCACGTTTTATGTGGCCGGATAAGTTCCCGCACCTCGGTGCTGTATTGGACGGAGTTGAAGAAGAGGACTACAAACCCGAAGTAACCTACCGCATCCGTATTGCACGCGACCCCGAATTCAAATCGGAAGTGATTACCGCCGAAAGAAAATGGGCCTTTTTCAACCCATTCAAACTCTTTGAAAAAGGGAAATGGTATTGGCAACATGCCTACGTTGACAAAGAAGGAAAAGAAGAATGGTCACCTGTTTATCATTTTTATATAGACGAACACATACGTACATTCAACCCTCCTTCTCTACAGGAAGTATTAGCCAAACTGCCCAAGACCCATCCCCGCATCTTGCTTGATGCCGAAGATTGGGATAATATCATCGAACGGAATAAAAACAATCCGGAGGCACAGGCTTATATCCGAAAAGCCGATAAATGCCTGAACCATCCGCTGAAACATCTGGAAGAAGAAATTGATACAACCCAGGTTGTCAAGCTGACAAACATTGTTCAATATCGTTCTGCCCTGATTCGGGAAAGTCGTAAGATTGTAGACCGTGAAGAAGCAAATATCGAAGCCATGGTACGCGCTTACCTACTAACGAAAGACGAGGTATACTACAAAGAAGGTATAAAGCGTCTTTCCGAAATCCTTTCCTGGAAAAGCAGTAAGTACTTTGCTGGAGATTTCAATCGTTCTACTATTTTATCCATGAGTACTTCAGCGTATGATGCGTGGTACAATCTGTTGACTTCGGATGAGCGAAAACTACTCCTAAGAACGATTCGTGACAATGGAAAGAAGTTCTATCATGAATATGTCAATCACTTGGAAAACCGCATTGCTGATAATCATGTCTGGCAAATGACTTTCCGTATCTTGAATATGGCGGCATTTGCTACGTATGGTGAGCTCCCGATAGCTTCCACCTGGGTGGATTATTGCTACAATGAATGGGTATCCCGTCTACCGGGTCTCAATGCGGATGGAGGATGGCACAATGGTGATTCCTATTTCCAGGTCAATCTTCGCACATTGATTGAAGTTCCCGCTTTCTACTCCCGTATCAGTGGATTCGATTTCTTCGCTGATCCGTGGTATAACAACAATGTATTTTACGTCATCTACCAGCAGCCTCCATTCTCAAAATTTGCCGGACAAGGCAATTCACATGAGAGCAAGATGAAGCCGAACGGTACACGAGTAGGTTATGCGGATGCCTTGGCACGTGAATGTAATAATCCGTGGGCGGCCGCTTATGTACGTACCATTCTGCAAAAGGAACCGGATATCATGGAAAAAACTTTCCTCGGAAAATCAGGAGACTTGACCTGGTATCGTTGTACAACCAAGAAAGCTCTCCCCAAAGAAGGACATACTCTTGCCGAACTACCCATGGCGAAAGTATTCAATGAAACGGGAATCGGTACGATGAATACCTCTTTGGGAGATATAGATAAGAATGCCATGTTATCGTTCCGCTCCAGTTCTTATGGTTCCACTTCCCATGCACTGGCCAATCAGAATGCCTTTAATACATTCTATGGAGGTAAAGCCATTTTTTATAGCAGCGGACATCGTACAGGTTTTACGGACGATCATTGTATGTATTCTTACCGTAACACCCGTGCGCACAATAGCATTTTGGTAAATGGAATGACTCAAAAGATTGGAACGGAAGGATATGGCTGGATTCCGCGTTGGTATGAAGGAGAAAAAATCGCTTATATGGTAGGAGATGCTTCCAATGCTTATGGTAAAGAGACTTCTCCCCTATGGCTGAAACGTGGCGAACTATCCGGTACGCAATATACGCCTGAAAAAGGATGGGATGAGAATAAACTGGATATGTTCCGCCGTCATATCATCCAACTGGGAAGTACCGGAGTTTTCGTGATTTATGATGAACTGGAAGGAAAGGAGGCTGTTACATGGAGTTACCTTTTACATACTGTAGAATTACCGATGGAAATACAGGAACTGCCCAATGAGGTGAAAGTAACCGGAAGGAATAAAGCCGGTGGTATCTCTGTTGCCCATCTTTTCAGTTCGGCAAAAACGGAACAGGCAATGGTAGATACTTTCTTCTGTGCTCCGACCAACTGGAAAAATGTGACGAATGCACAAGGAAAAGCAGTGAAATATCCTAATCACTGGCATTTTTCTTCTACAACTGTTCCTTGCAAAACCGCCCGTTTCCTGACTGTGATGGATACACATGGAGATAACCGTCTGGATATGCAGGTAGTTCGCAAAGGCAATATCATTCAAGTAGGTGACTGGACTATCACTTGCAACCTTACGGAAAAAGGAAAAGCCGCTATTCACGTTAGTAATAAAGTGGAGAAAGTTTCCTTAAACTACGATCCCGATAAAAAGGAAGGTGCAACGACGGTAACAGATCAGGTGAAAGGGAAACAGGTTAATAAAGTTCTGACAGACTATTTACCGGATTTTGAGATTTAATCTCCCCCCCCAAAAAACTGTCCCGTTATTCAATCTTCTATAAATTGAATAACGGGATATTTTTTATAGAGGATAAAAGATAAAAAACAAAGTATAAAGTACATGGTCCTATGAATTACAACCAAGAAGAGTTCTCTCTACAAACATATACTCCTTTAAAAACGTTATATTTGCAGAGTAAAATAAATTAAGAAAGAACAATGAAATATATCGGAGCACACGTTAGCGCCTCTGGTGGCGTAGAGTTCGCACCCATTAATGCGCATGAAATAGGAGCAAATGCTTTTGCGTTATTCACCAAGAATCAACGTCAATGGGTAAGTAAACCGCTAACAGAAGAAAGTATCAGTCTCTTCAAAGAGAATTGTGAGAAATATGGTTTCCAACCGGAATATATCCTGCCACATGACAGTTATCTTATCAATCTGGGACATCCGGAGGAAGAGGGACTTCAAAAAAGCCGTGCCGCTTTTCTGGATGAAATGCAACGTTGCGAACAGCTTGGATTGAAACTTTTAAATTTTCATCCCGGTAGTTCTCTCAATAAAGTATCAGTAGAAGATTGTCTGTCACTTATCGCAGAAAGCATTAATCTCGCTTTAGAGAAAACAAAAGGTGTAACAGCCGTTATTGAAAACACAGCCGGACAAGGAAGTAATTTAGGTAGTGAATTTTGGCAGTTGAAATATATCATTGACCGAGTAAACGACAAGAGCCGGGTAGGTGTTTGTCTCGATACCTGCCATACTTATACCGCAGGTTACGATATTGTCAATGAATACGATAAAGTATTTGATGAATTTGACAAGGAAGTGGGATTCAATTATCTTCGTGGTATGCACTTGAATGATTCAAAAAAAGCGCTAGGCACCCATGTAGACCGTCACGATAGCATCGGTGAAGGATTGATTGGCAAAGCTTTTTTTGAAAGATTGATGCAAGATTCCAGATTTGATAATATACCGTTGATACTCGAAACTCCGGATGAAAGTAAATGGAAAGAAGAAATTACATGGC
>DXOJ01000541.1 GCA_019412865.1 Bacteroides sp.
GGATATAAATTGGGGGATGATCTTTGGTGATATGAGTAAAGTTACCAAGAAACAATTACAGCAGGTAAAGAAACAGTTGCAAGAATTTAAAAGGTCTCCTGAGTTCAAAACCTCCACCCCGGAACAGATCAAAGTGATAGAAGAAGCTTTGAATAACATAAATACAGCATTGGTTGATAAAGGTGGTTTCTTTGGAGGATTGACGGACTCTCTTACTGAATATGAAGGCACTGTATATAAAGTAAAAGAGGCACAGGAGGAGTTGGAAAAGGCATTGAAATCAGGCGATGAAGTTGCTATAGAGAAAGCGAAGAAGAAAAAGAACGCAGCAGAACAAAATCAAGCTAATGCACAGGCAAATGTAGAAAAGTCTAAAGACAAGGCAATCAGTAATATTACTGCTATCTCCAATGCCATCGTGCAGCTCGGCAAAGAGAATGTTAGTTTGTCTGATATTGGAAATACAGTTGGAGCCCTTGTTGATGCCCTAAGCTCTTCAGGAACCAAAATAGGTGGAATCATTTCGGCTATCTTATCTATTATAGATGCCGCAGGTGAAGTGGGTACTTTTCAATATGGTATGGATATTATCGAAAACATATCAAGTACTGTAACCGACGCTTTCGCGAGGGACACAGAATCCATAACTGGACTAGATATGAGTTTCATGAAAAGTGCTGATTATGACGACTACAATGAACTTGTTGAGCAGTATGACACTTTGATAGATGTCTGGGATCAGCTACTAGATAAGAAAAAGGCATATATAAAAGAATCTTACGGAATAGAAGCGACAAAAGCCGGACAAGAGGCATTGGACTTATTAAATTCCGAGAGGAAAATAACAAGGGAACTAGCTAGTTCGCGCTTGGATGCAGGTGCAAGTTCTGGTAGTCATTCTATGAATTATCGAATGTGGAAAGGTTCTTATGATTACAACGGTACTAACTGGAAAGATGTGGCTGGCGATATATCTAAATCCCTTGGCGGTGTTGACTTCAGTAGCATGTGGAGTATGCTTGATATGTCAGCAGAACAGTTGGAATGGATAAAAACCAATTATTCTGGGTTATGGTCAAAAATGGATGGTGATTTCAGGGGGTATTTGGATGATATTATTGAGTATGGGGATACCGAAAATGAAATCATTAAATCTATCAATGAACAACTAACCCAGACTTCTTTTGATAGCCTATTTGATAGTTTTGTAAATACTCTTATGGATATGGATGCTTCTTCTCAGGACTTTGCTGATAATTTCGAAGAATACATGAGAAAAGCGATTTTCACTTCAATGTTTGCCAAAAACTATGAAACAGAGTTAGAAAACTGGTATAAGGATTTTGCCAAGGCAAATGATAAGGAAGGAGGTATAACAACAGATGATGTCAATGATTTAAAAACGAAATGGGATAACATTGTAAACGGTGCATTATCAGACCGCGAAGCTTGGGAGAAAATAGTAGGTAGCTCTGGTTCTGAATCATCACGTGAAGCTTCAAAGAAGGGTGTTGCAACGGCTTCACAAGATTCTGTTGATGAACTTAACGGACGCTTTACAGTCATTCAGGGACATACCTACGAAATCAACAGTAGTGTGAAAGTCATCCAGTCGGATACAGCGAAGATTGCCGAAAAACTATCATTCCTTACCAGCATGGACAAGAACATGAGCGACATGGTTAGAGGACATGATATAATCGTAGCCCATCTTTCTAACATTGAAGGGTATACAGCAAACCTTGTTGATATTAAACAATTCATGTATTCTATGAAATTAGGAATTGATTCACTTAACACTAAAGGGATAACACTTAAGCGATGAAAGGGCAATTACTAATAGACAGAACAGATGCATATACCAGCTTGGGTATATGTGTTACAAGGGGAAGTTACAATAATCTTGTAGCATTTCCAGCTATGAAAGAGCCGGACAAAAACGACTGGCCGGAAGAAGACGGGAAGGAGTTTGATCTGACTACACCAACTCTTAATACGGCTGAAGTAAGCATTGAGTTTGCATATATAGGCAGTTTGGGTATTGGTGGACTGATTGATATACTTTCTGACTTGAGCTATCATGAATTTTACTTTCCCTTAATCGACAGGAGTTATAAGTTACGTCTGTCTTCCCAAAGCAGCTATGTTATTAATCCGGGCCTTGAAGTTGCTAAATTTATTTTTAGTAACGACTTCCCCCGAGAAGTCGATTACGAATACCAGGAGCCCGTAAATGAGCTTTCAATGCCTAAAGGTTACGAGATTGATGATAAAGACTTATCCGATTATGGCGTAGTCGTATTGCAAGGTAGTAATGCCGAGATATTAAAAACTCCGGCAGTAAAAAAGAACCTATTGCAGAATTTTAAACGTCAAGATGGAGCAATCTATGACGGTGAAGTTGTGAAATTCCAGACCAAAGAAGTATCTCTCAAATGCCTGATGCGGGCCGGGACGATTGAAGCGTTCTGGCGTAATCGCAATGCCCTACTCTATGATCTCACAAAACTGTCTGCTAAGGTCGATGATGAAGGATATGAGTATTCTGATGCTGAACGTATATTTTATTGTGATGAGTGGAGTGAAAGCTATCCTTGCTATTATAAGAGTTGCCAGACGAACAATTTTCTTCTTAATAATGGGGTATGGTGGGAATTTACCTTGAAACTTGTATTTACTAGTTTCCGGATTGGAGAAACAGACTTCCTGCTTGCATCCGAAGCAGGAGAATTTATCATAACAGAAGATGGAATATTTTATATTGACTTAAAAAATTATGCCAATTAAAAAGAAAAAAATCAGCGAATTAACGCTTGCTGATAGCATGGTAGGATTGTACACTATTGGCGTTAAAATGGTGAATGGCGTACAAACAAGTGTAAAAGTTAGTCTTGAATTCATAAAGAAAGCCTATGATGACGTAGTTGCAGCAACAAAGAAGGCCAATGACGCAGCAAAGGCGGCCGATGGTTCCCGAACCCAAATAGAAGCGAATGAAGATACTCGACAACGCAATGAAGCTACTCGTATCGATGCTGAAAGAAATCGTTCAAATGAAGAACAAGCCCGGTCAGCTGCAGAATCAGTACGTATCATAAATGAGAATACCCGTAAAGCAGAGGAAGCAGCTCGTGCGACCGCTGAAGGGCAACGTGTATCTGCAGAACTTAGCCGCGTTGAAACAGAAAATAAACGAGTGTCAGATGAACAAGCACGTAAAAGTAATGAAGATGCACGTAAGACCGCTGAAACAGGACGTTCTTCTGCAGAAGCGGAACGTGTGAAGGAAGAAGACAAACGAAAAGCGGCTGAAACAACACGTTCTACAGCTGAAACAGATCGCGTAACAGCCGAAGATGAACGAAAAGAAGCCGAATCCACGAGAGAAACGAATGAAACTGCACGTGTGACAGCCGAAGATAATCGCGTTACTGTCGAATCTGAACGCGTATCTGCTGAAACAGACCGTAAATCTGCGGAGACAGCCCGAGTATCAGAAGAAAACAAAAGAAAGTCCGCTGAAACAGAACGTAAATCAGCGGAGACAGCCCGGGTATCCGAAGAAAATAAAAGAAAGCAAAATGAAGATACCCGCAAAGCTGCAGAAGATACTCGTTCCTCAAATGAGACTAGGCGTGTCTCTGCTGAAACAGAACGTGTAGAAGCTGAGTCCCAACGTAAGTCAGAGTATAGCGGTATTATACAAGAAATGACATCTGCTACAGGAGATGCTACCGCACAACTAGAACTTGTAAAAAAAGCTACGAATGATGCAAATGCTGCCAAAAACGCATCAGTTGAACAGACTGCTCTTGCAAAGAAAGCTACTAATGACGCTAACGCGGCAATTATAAGTATTAATGCTGCCAAAGAAGAAACCCAACAAGCAACAGAAGAGGCTAACGCTGCCAAAGTTGCATCGGAAGCCCAAACAGCTTTAGCGAAAAAAGCTACTGATGATGCTAATACAGCCAAAAACGCATCAGTAGCGCAAACAGCTCTTGCTAAAGCTGCCACAGATAGCGCAAATGCGGCAGCACAGGCCGCCAATAACGCAGTTTCTGGAGTTGATGCTAAAGTAAAAGATGCAGTGGATGCACTTGTAGCTGGAGCACCGGAAGCCCTCGACACACTTATTGAATTGGCTAATGCCCTTAATAATGATCCGAACTTCGCCGCTACCATGGCAACAGAGTTAGGGAAGAAAATCAACGTTTCCGATATTGTCAACAACCTAACAAGTGGTGGTACTGGCAAGGTCCTTTCTGCCGAACAAGGGAAGGTTTTGAAAGCAGCTTTGGATACACATAACCATGCAGGAATATACGAACCTGTATTCTCAAAAAATACAGCTTTCAATAAGAACTTTGGCACAACTTCCGGAACTGTTTGCCAAGGAAATGATAGTCGACTAAGTGACGCACGTACACCTAAAGCGCATACTCATAAGAAGTCTGAAATAAGTGATTTTCCAACTTCTATGCCAGCAAGCGATGTGCCTGCATGGGCGAAAGCTGCAAGTAAACCATCTTATACAGCTTCCGAGGTTGGTGCGTCCCCGTCGAATCATACTCATACAGGGGTCTATCAGCCAGCAGGAAGTTATGCAGCGAGTTCGCATAAACACGAAGCAACGGATATTACTCCGGATAGTACTCACCGCTTTGTTACTGATACAGAAAAAAGCACTTGGAATGGTAAAGCTGCAGGTAATCATAACCACGATTCAGTATATCAACCTAAAGGTAGCTATGCACCGTCTTCTCATAAACATGCAGCAACTGACATTACGGACGATTCTACACATAGATTTGTCACAGATTCGGAAAAAGATGCTTGGAATAGTAAGGCGGCAGGAAATCACAACCACGATTCAGCATACCAACCCAAGGGTAGTTATGCTGCAAGTTCTCATAAACATACAGCGACGGACGTTGAAGAAGATTCGACTCATCGTTTTATGACGGATGCAGAACGTACAAAACTTAGTGGAATAGCCTCCGGAGCTAATAATTACTCTCATCCGGCTTCTCATCCAGCATCAATGATTGAAGAAAGTACTACAAGAAAATTCATGACGGATGCGGAGAAAACTTTACTAAGTTCTCTCGGGACTACGTATGCTTTAGCTGATCTATCGAACGCAATGAGCGTAAACCTATCCTTGAACGGTTATGCAAAATTCAATAATGGATTACTTGTACAATGGGGCAGAGTTGGAGGTTCATCTACAGCTTCGTATAGTGTGACTATGCCTACATCTTTTTATAATACTGAATATAAAATATTTGCAACTGTATATAAGCCTAGTAGTGACTCCGCCGTATATTCAT
>DXOJ01000542.1:0-796 GCA_019412865.1 Bacteroides sp.
CGGAGCTCCAATGCCACTAAATAATGAGCCGTGAGTTTTCTTCATTATCATTCATCGTTTAATTAATATTATCCATCAGGTGGTCCGCTATCGCATACACCACCAGGTAAAATAAGATGTTCACTCCGAGGAGAAGGAGGATGTTTAGGAGTATTCTCATCTGCGGGAAGATCCTTTCAATTCGATTACATTAAACATTTCTTTCACTCGGTCGGCTATGTAGTCACCGTATATTCCTTCAAATTCAGTATCAGGATTGAGATTGGTAGTTGCAAGGGTTATAAACTCTCTTCTGACTTCATAACGAAGTTGGAGGATTACTTGTACTACACTTATTCCGGTACCGTAGTGCTTGGCGTCTAATGGTTCCCGTCCTAATTCGTCAATAGCCAAATGACACATACAATTCCTATCGGTGTACTGGGCGATGCCGCTCATCCCTTTTTCTGCATAGAGAAGAGCTATTTCGGCAGCACTTGTTAACTTAAAGCCGATATTGTTTTTACTAAATCCATAACAGTACTGGTTTATCTTGCCATAATAGCGTTGGAGACCTTTTAGTAGAGCTGATTTACCAACACCAATAGGACCCCAAAATAATAAGCCCTTACAGGGGTCAAACAAACCTTCTTTATTCCAAACCCAATTATACAATGACGATAACAAGACCTTGTTTCTATCATCTACCACAAAGAAGGGTTCTTCCTCTTGCATTGATTCTATGAGCTTAATTTTCCAGAATCGTTCCGTTTCGGTTTCTTTCCATTTGATAGGCTCACCTTTGATATGATACCTA
>DXOJ01000542.1:806-3848 GCA_019412865.1 Bacteroides sp.
CTTCAATTTTAACCATTCTTGATAATCTCGTTCAGTTCCCGTAAATACAACCCCGGTCCAATTAGATTCAATTGCTCTTTCAATCTGCCGGATAGCAAACTCTTCTTCAAATTTGGAAAGTTTATCTAGCGAAAGCTGCAAAGCGTAATTGAGTTTCTTCTTCCACTTAGGGCTTTGCCGAAGTGTTTCCCATGCCGACATAAAAGCTATTGAGGTAAAAGGAAAGATTAAAGGCTTTTCATCCCCTTCTTTCTTCTTGGAACTTTTAGGCTTTTTGGGTGGGGTACTCTCGTGCGTATGCGCGAGACTCTCTTCTTTGTTTATAGTTTTAATATCTATAATAGGTGGGATTTGCATTTCATCAGTACCATTTACCGATGATATTACCGGAGTAGTATTTTTATCATCGGTATTTTCATCAGTACGTAGTACCGAAGATATTACTGCGTCGTTTACTGATGATTGAGATTCCTTTCCCTGAGAATCATCGGAATTTTCTTCGGTATTTTCATCAGTACCATTTACCGATGATATTACTGATGTTTTCATGTCATTACTTAATATTGTCAAGAATGAGTAATAACATCCGACCCTCTTATCTCTACATGATTCGAAAGATATTAAACCTGCATCAGCAAGTATTTTGCGTGATTTTCTCAACGTTTTATCCCATATATTCAACGAAGTGCATAAAATGGAACTACGAGCCTCAAACACCTCTTTCCAGCCTTTTTCATTGCAAATAGATATTAGTTCATGATATAAGGCCTGATCTATTGCGGTGAGATAAGTATCATCCCGAACCTTTCGGAGCTTGGATATTAGTTGATAACTATTCATATTCAAATCGCATATATACAATTCCGTATGCTGTCGGCAACGAAACGCTTATTAAACAAACTACAGTGAACTACACGGGGATTTCCCTTCGATACAGGAATAAATATTCCTCTCTTACATTTAGCACAAGTATCGGGGGGAATTACTTCTTTCTCTCTCTTCTTTACCATGGCTTAAAATCTTATGTTAGTTAATTGTCTGCCTTTAGAATACACGGCCCATTTACCATTACCGCCATCTACAAGTCTTAAATCAGAGACTTCACCGAAACGATTGATGTTTCCGCATAAGTCAACGAACCAGCCGCACTCTTTAGATGGATGCGGACGTATGGCCCTACCTACAATCTGATAGTACATTGCTAAAGACATCGTAGGACGTGCCATGACAATAGTATCAAGTTCGGGGTAGTCGAATCCACAAACCAGCACCCCAACATTGGCTACTACCGGTATTTCACCTGCTTTGAAACGTTTAAGTATCATCTCACGGGTAGACTTTGGCGTATCACCGGAAACGATAGCACATCCTGGTATCGACATCGTAAGCCGTTCAGCTTCTTTCAAGAAGCGGGTAAAGACTAAGATACCTTTACGCTTACCTCCTTGTATTGGATTCATAAGCCTTTGTACAATATGGACGAGATAACCATAAAAGTCTATTCGTTCATATTCCCGCTGAACTGATTTATCAGTATAGTCTGCACCGGTGGTATTTACTTTCAAATTCAATTCGTTCCATCCCATAGGATTCATTGGGTAGTAATTCAGTTTTGCTAAATATCCCAAATCCAGCAAAGTAGATACCTGTACGTGGTAGATAACTTCTTTGAAAATAGCCGGACGGGTCCGGGTGATGAACTTCAGCATAGAACCAAAATCCTGACTGGATGAAAGTCTATAAGGTGTAGCTGTTAATCCAAGAACCTTGCATTTCAATATAGAAAGAAAGTCTTTGTACATTCCTTCCTTTGGATTCACTAAGTGGCACTCATCTATTATCACGTTCTTGAAGTGTGCAAATAGTTCGGGATGTCCTTTTACGCTGCCGATGGTGGCAAAGGTTATCCGGCTTATCTCTTTTGAGTTGAAAGAGGCTGAATAGATGGAGCAGTCAAGCACACCGTATGAACATAGCTTTTTGAAGTTTTGCTCTAAAATTTCTTTCGAGGGCTGAAAGACTAAGGTGTGTCCGTCTAACCGATTGGCGATGTCTGCAATGATTAGTGATTTCCCTGATCCGGTAGGCAACACCATGATAGCATTACTTTTCTTTGCCTTATTGTTGAAGAAAGAAACGGCTGAATCAGAGGCTTTCTGTTGGTAATCACGTAGTTTGTACATTGTCTGCTCTTCTTTCTGTAACGGTTCTGATTCTTCCGAGTTTCATTATCTCATCGCACATCCAAGTATATCCACAGAAACCTTTAGATTTCCGCATTATTTTTTTAGATTCGCTTGGTGTAACATATCTGACTTCCACATTTGCTACCCATCCATCGCCAAAATCATAATAGAAGTTTCCTTCTTTTAGATTTGAATAGATTGGCTTTCCACGTCTAAATGCAACCTGCGAATAGGCATATAAATTTCCTTCTCCAGTCCATTTACCATTCCATGAATTGTTTTTGGGCATAGTGAGGATAAATAAAGCTACTGTTTTATTTTCTTTTTTTATCGGTGTGAGTTTATACTCAACTCCTTCAATGATAGTGGATTTCATATTCCTTTCTCCTTTCGTAGTTTTTTACTGAGCGCTTTGTAATACTTGATTAGCTGTTCATATTCAAAGTCAGCAAACTTTCGGCTGATACCCTGCTTTGCTTCAAGTAGAATAACCCTCTGCTCGCCATACTTAGCAACCAACCCTTTTCGGTAGTTCTGAATATTTCCTTCCATGAAGCGATTACAGTGTCTACACTGGGCGTTGCAGTTCATTTCATCGAAACGGGTGTTCATGTGTTGGCGGTTGATGTAATGGCCGTTATCCGCTTGCTCAAAGGGCTTTATCTGACCGCATGAGATACATTTGAAATATCCATTCGGCATTGCATCACGAAGCCGAATATATAAGCTGAAAACTTTGTCGAGCTTGACTTTTAAATCCGGCTTCTTTTTGATTGTTACCCCTGCTTTATCAAACAGGGGTAAAGGCTTCTCTTTCTTTTTCTTATATCTGTATTGCATAATAAATATAGTTTCC
>DXOJ01000543.1 GCA_019412865.1 Bacteroides sp.
GAAATACAACCATCCGCTACCGCTACATTGAAAACGGAAAGATTAAAGATAAAGGTAAAAGAAAGACAGACGAGAATGGGTTGATTTCTATTTCCCTGCCAGATTTGAAGCCTATTGCCACACGCCACATTGAAGTAGAGTTCGATGATCCCCAATATATTTATAAAAAGACTTTCTATCTGCCTTCGTTTACAAAAGACTTTGATGTTAAGTTCTTCCCGGAAGGGGGCGCTCTCCTGACCGTTGCTCATCAGAATATAGCTTTCAAGGCTCAAGGATCGGATAGCTTTTCTACAGAAATAGAAGGATTCCTGTTCGATGCCAACGGAGACACATTGACAGCTTTCCGCTCGGAGCATGACGGCATGGGAGTTTTCACACTGAATCCGACTGTGGGAAACTCTTACTATGTGATTGCCAAATCCGGTGACGGTATCAGTAAACGATTCGACCTCCCAGCTGTAGAAGAAAAAGGAATCACACTTTCCATGACACATTATAAAAAGGAAATCCGTTACGAAATCCAGAAAACAGAAGCTACCGAGTGGCCTCAAAAGTTATTCTTGATTGCGCACACTCGTGGAAAGCTGGTCATCCTGCAGCCAGTCAGTGTCGACAGGACTTTTGGAAGAATGAACGACAGTTTATTCAACGCAGGCATCACCCATTTCATGCTGATCGACCAACAGGGCAACGCACTTAGCGAACGCCTGGTTTTCATACCCGACCGGAATCCGCATCAATGGCAAATTCTTGCAGATAAGCCGACATACGGAAAAAGAGAAAAGGTATCCCTGCAAATTTCAGCAAAAGACGATAACGGTACTCCGGTAGAAGGTAGTTTTTCCATCAGCATTACCGACAGAAAGAGTATCCGCCCGGATTCGCTTGCTGGCAATATCGTATCGAATTTTCTATTGACCTCCGACTTAAAAGGATATGTAGAAAATCCCGGATATTATTTTTTGCAGCAAGACCTCCGGACTCTCCGCACGGTAGACTTCCTGATGATGACGCACGGATGGCGCAGACACCATATCCAGAATGTACTGACTGCACCTTCAATGAACCTCACCAACTATATGGAAAAGGGGCAAACTATCAGCGGACGTATCAAAGGTTTCTTTGGAGGTAACGTTAAGAAAGGACCTATTTGTATTCTGGCTCCCAAACAGAACATCATCGCCACTACCACCACAGACGAAAAAGGAGAGTTTATCGTGAACACATCTTTCAGAGATAGCACGACTTTCCTTGTTCAGGCACGTACCAAAAGAGGATTTGCCGGAGTGGACATCGTGATTGACACTCCTCAATACCCGGCAACTTCGCACAAGTCTCCTTTCCATGATGGAACAGCAACGTTTATGGAAGATTATTTGCTCAACACCCGCGACCAATATTACATGGAAGGTGGAATGAGAGTGTACAATCTGAAAGAAGTGGTAGTCACTGGAAGTCGTAAAAAGGCCAGTTCAGAAAGTATTTACACAGGAGGTATCAACACCTACACGATCGAAGGGGACAGACTGGAAGGATTCGGTGCACAAACAGCTTTTGATGCAGTCACCAGACTTCCGGGCATTAGCGTGACAAATGGAAATGAAATACATATCCGCAACAATCCCGAGCAACCTGTCATTGTTGTTGACGACGTGGTGTATGAAGACGATAACGACATCCTGACCATGATACAAACCAGTGATATGTCGAGCTTGAGCCTTCTTCGCGGTGCCGATGCAGCGATCTTAGGTTCCCGCGGTTCGGCAGGTGCTATCGTTATTACGCTGAAAGACGGCAAAGATATCCCGGCAAGACCGGCACAGGGCATTATCACATGTACTCCACTGGGGTACAGCGACTCGATCGAGTTTTATCATCCTACTTATGATACGCCTGAAAAGAAGAATGACCAACGCTCGGATTTACGAAGTACGATCTATTGGAATCCTACCCTTCAACTGGATGCTAATGGAAAAGCAACCATCGAATACTATACTCCGGACAGCACTGCACCGGAAGATATAACCATAGAAGGCGTGGATAAAAACGGAAAGGTATGCCGGATAGTACAAACGATCAACAACAGATAAATGTGGAAAAGATTTTGAATGTCAGGTTTATAGACTTACGCAAGTAAGCACAACTCTATTAAGGCACCTTTATCTTTATTCTATCAAGCAGGTATACATCTGTTAAGCTACCGATATCATTCATTCACCACGGCCGTGGAGAACTAACAAGAGCGGTACTTTAGCTGAACAATAAAGGCACTCTAGCTGAACAATGCCAGTATCTTTAAGCTACTTTACCCGTATCTCCGTGTTATTCTATCAGCATACTAGAGTTATCACACCTGATTTTTCAACACAACCTTAGTGGTAATATAACGTAAAAACATACAGATATACAGAAG
>DXOJ01000544.1 GCA_019412865.1 Bacteroides sp.
GTGCATAGTAGCGTGAACGGTTAGTGTATTCTTTATATTCTTTGTTCAAGATATTGTCTGCCGCTATCATGAATTGTAGTTTGTATCCGTATTTTACAGGACACTCAAAGCTAGCAGCGAACCCCAAGAGGTGGTATGCCGGAGGGGTATAGGGAATAAGATCCGTATTCGAGTCAAACCGGGTCTGTTTTGCCACGAATCGATGTCTGATACTCAAACGTAATTTGGAATGCGATTTGGTTTCGTGAAGCCATGAGAGGTCATGGCTGAAACGGGAAGAGGGGATATAAGGAAGGTAATTTCCTGTCGTCTGTTCATTTGCCCGTATAAAAGAAGCAATCAGGTGATAATCCCATGAATTTATGGGCATGAAGTGAAAGTCAAAATCCATTCCGCGAAAGAAAGCCGGGGTCTGTTTGTATTGGAATACAGGGTATACCCCCGAAATAACAGTGATGGTTTCTTTCTTCGGTTCATCATAGATATAGCCGCTTATCCATTGCAGGTAACCGTCCATTCGGGCACTGAATACCTTATTGCTGTAACTGATGGAAGATATCCATTTATAGCTCCTTTCGGAGTGCATGGTAGAATCTCCTTTGACAAACATTCCGGATCCGAGTTCATTTCCGTTGCTATATAATTCATACACGTGAGGAGCTCTCCAGGCCAGCCCGAAATTAGTGGTGAGCTTCCATTGGTCAGAGAAATGATGATGACCTCCCAGACTGTATGATACGTTATTGAACTTTCTTGTTCCTCCATAGAGACTTCCTGTCCAGTCATAACCACTGGCACGGGTTTCCTGTCCGTCAAAACGAATACCTGCTTCAATTCCTCCTTTACTGTAATTATACTTCCCGATACCATATATTCCCATCTGTGTCTCCGTATAGTTGGGAATAACGGGAACAATACCTGTTCCTGCCTGACTGTGATTATCAATGAACATAATTTGTCCCCCAACCTCTGTTTGCCATGAATTATAATTCAATTTCCAGCAGAGAGAGTTTTGTAATGAGTTTAAGTGCAGGGAAACAGCTGGAATGTCGGAACCCAGACGCCGGATGCGGTTTTCCTGTCGGTCGTCCTTCTGCCAGGAACTTTGCCAGTAAAGATTTCCTGCGTTCCGCATACTGAACTTCATTTTACCAATGGCTGTCTGATGGGTAACTTTTTGATATGGGTATGCGATACTTCGCGTGAAAGGATCTGTGTACAGGGGACGTCCCAATCGGATACGTTCTGCCAGCAGATCTTCACTTCCCATCTGGGCACTGAACATTACTCCCGTCCGGTTGTAAAAGTGACTGTAGAATCCTTCTATTCTTAAACGTCCACGGTCATAGCCGAGTAAAGCGGAGGTATGATGTTCTCTGGCTCCAGTGTTATTTAGAAGATAGTTTGCGGTGGAACGGTCTCCGGAATTTGAATATGTCCCCTGTACTCGCCAGGCAAGGTCACGGAGAAAAGGGAAAGTGCCTTCCAACTGTCCGGTCAGCACATAACGGTGACCATTACTTCCATAAAGTATGGAAGTCTTTCCTTTCAAGGCCTTCTTCCGGAAGGGTAAGGGAGCCTGTTCCATGACAATAATTCCTCCCAAAGCTTCTGAACCATATCGTACCGCGTCAGAACCTTTTATCACCCGAATGGAAGCGTTTCCGTTCATATCCACTTCAGGAGCATGATCAACTCCCCATTGTTGGCCTGTCTGGCGGGAACCATTGTTTATGATTAATATCCGGTTGCCATACATTCCTTGGATGACAGGTTTGGCAACTGTCGTCCCCGTACTGATGGAACTTACGCCACTGACCTGTTCAAGCAGAGAGGTGAGAGAAGTTCCCAATGCGCGATTGATTGCGAAGGAAGTAAGGTTGTTGCTTACCGTATTCCGAGTCACTCCGGAGCACTCACCGGTAATAATGACTTCTTCCAGAATTTTTATCTCCGGATAAAGATATACTGTTTGAATATTCACCTTTTTGAATGCCTCACTCAAATATATATATTGAGATTTGTAGCCCAAACTCTGTACAAGAACTGTATCCTTGGAATTTGTCTTCCAAGGGATAATGATTCTTCCTCCGGTTGAACTGGCAAGGGGTTGATTCTCCAATAAGATGTAAGCTCCTTCAATCGGACGTCCGGTTTCCTTATCTACAACCAACAGTGTCCTATGTGTATCTGATTGCTGTCGGTATTTCTGTGCATACATCCTTGTAGGAGATATTGCACACAGCCAGACAATGAATAGACACACATATTGGAAATATGCATGAAATGTCATACTTTACGAAAATTGTAATGAAGTTATAAATTGTTTAAGATAACCAAAGGGCACAGCATCCCTCTTTCACATGTCATCTTATAATGCATGCAACCCATGAGAGGGATTGTAATAGTTGGACAGGAGGAGCGCGGAGAGACAATAGGGGAAAAGTAACAGTAATGTCCTTCTCCTTTTGGATAAGATATTCAACGGGGTTCTCTGTCTGAACGCAATTGTACTCAAAGCTCTCGGCTTCGGTAAATGAAGATAAAGTGAACAGGCAGATAGCACATTTATCGGCAGAATCATGATGGGAAGATTGTTGCTCATCATGAGATATACATAAATCTTCTTTGTGAACATGAAAGGCTTTCACAAAGAAGAAAGGCATCATAGTCAGCAACAATAAGCATGCCACTATGGCTCTGTATTTCCGCTTTTTTCTTGCATTATCCATTAGGTTGTAAAGATAGCAGATTGCATAATTGTACGCAATACCTATAAATGATGATTTTACGATCAAGTACGATTAAATATATTGTCCCGATTATTTTGATATGGGAATCAAATAAATCGACACATCGTTACCGGCTGTATGATAACAGGCTATAATAAATCTTCCTATTTTTATTCCTGTTCATATTGGAGGGCCTGTGTAAGATGCCCCCTAAAACCAAAATGATTCTTCTCCCAGAAAATATTCAGTAATGATCTCTTGATAAGTTTTGACCGATGAGCATTATTATTTTAAAATCAAGTAC
>DXOJ01000545.1 GCA_019412865.1 Bacteroides sp.
ATGAAACCCTGGTTGTCGGCTATGGTTCCTTCCGTGGCACAACAATTCTTCGCTTGATTCTGACAGGGTTCGGATAAATCATATATCTTTGCAAGGATAGTGACTAATAACCAAAATAATAACAATAGACTAAGATATGGAAAATTTTATTTTTCAAAATCCCGTGAAACTGATAATGGGAAAAGGGATGATTGCTCGGTTGGCTAAAGAAATACCGTCCGACAAGCGTATTATGATTACTTTTGGCGGTGGAAGCGTGAAGAAAAACGGAGTGTACGATCAGGTAAAGGAAGCATTGAAGAATCATTTTACAGTAGAATTCTGGGGAATCGAACCCAATCCTGCCATTGAAACTCTCCGTAAAGCTATTGCTTTGGGAAAAGAAGAGAAAGTAGATTATCTGCTGGCTGTTGGTGGTGGTTCCGTTATTGACGGTACGAAATTGATTTCCGCAGGAATCCTGTATGATGGTGATGCCTGGGATTTAGTACTTGCCGGACGTCCAGTCACTCATACTGTACCTCTTGCCACTGTATTGACTTTGCCCGCTACCGGTTCGGAGATGAATAACGGGGCAGTTATTTCCCGTCGTGAAACAAAAGAGAAATATCCTTTTTATGCTAACTATCCAATCTTCTCTATTCTTGACCCGGAAGTAACCTTTACCTTGCCTCCTCATCAGGTGGCCTGTGGTTTGGCTGATACCTTTGTTCATGTGATGGAGCAATATATGACTACTCCCGGGCAGAGCCGTATTATGGATCGTTGGGCGGAAGGCATTTTACAAACTTTGGTAGAAATAGCTCCGAAAATCCGTGAAAACCAGCATGATTATCAACTGATGGCTGATTTTATGCTTTCGGCTACAATGGCATTGAATGGATTTATTGCTATGGGAGTGTCGCAAGACTGGGCAACTCACATGATTGGCCATGAAATTACTGCTTTGCACGGATTGACACATGGTCATACGTTAGCCATTGTTCTTCCTGCCACTTTACAGGTGCTTCATGAAGAAAAAGGAGATAAACTTTTGCAGTATGGTGAAAGAGTCTGGGGAATTACTTCCGGTACGCGAGAAGAACGGATTGATGAAGCGATTTGTCATACCGAAGAGTTCTTCCGTTCACTTGGGCTGACTACACGTTTGCATGAGGAGAACATCGGACAGGATACTATTCTGGAAATCGAACGCCGATTCAATGAACGTGGTGCTAAATATGGAGAGAATGGAAATGTAACGGGTGCTGTTGCCCGCAGGATATTAGAGACTGCACTTTAAGCATACTCTTACATTAAGAATATAGGATAAAGAGGATATTGGAACATACTTTTCACCATATCCTCTTTTCTTTTTATTATTTCTCAATTTTCTCTGACCTTGGAATTCTGGACCAGAAGCGAGAGCCTTCTCCTTCTTTAGATTCCACTCCGATAACCCCGCCCAGTCTTTCTACTATGACACGGCAGATGGCTAGTCCGAGTCCTGTCCCTTTAATAAAGGAGTTCAGTTTGACGAAGCGTTCAAACACTTTATCTATCTTGTCAGCAGGAATTCCGATACCTGTATCTTTTACATAAAAGTATATTTCATCTTTGGCTTCTTCAATCCGGTATCCCATTTCGATAGAACCTTTAGGGGTGAATTTCAAAGCATTATTTGTAAAGTTGATGATAACCTGTGATAGACGTATGCGGTCGGTATACATCATGCATTGATCTGCTTTCTCTGTGAATAAGATTTGAACGTCTGGGGAAGAATTCTTTTCTTGCATTTGTCTGCAAATACCTTCCATCAATTCGTTGATATCAGTCTGTGCAAATGTGAATTCCATAGTACCGGCTTCAATTTTAGAAAGATCGAGGATGTCGTCTATTAGTTGCAATAATAAGATATTGTTGCTGGAGATGATTTTTACAAATTCTTTTCTCTCTTCCTCTTCCTCCGTTTGGCAAACCATTTCGGAGAATCCTACAATCGCATTTAGCGGGGTTCGTATTTCATGGCTCATATTAGCGAGAAAGGCAGATTTGAGCCGATTGGATTCTTCGGCTTTTTCCTTTGCTTCCTGCAGCATTTTGTCCATCTTTAATTTTTCAGTGATGTTTTCAAAACGAAGTAATCCTCCAATAATTTCAGTTTCCTTTTCATCGCCGAATACAGGTGTTGCGGTCACTTCAAAATCTACATTGTCTACTCTGATGGTATGCCGGATAATTTTGCCCTGTTCGATAGCTTTCTTGAAAGCACATTGTCCACACGGTTCATTACGAAGTGCACTGGTCTGATAGCAAATTTTTCCCGGTATGTATCGTCTGCCTTTTACCAGGCTGGCTATTTGTCTTGTTTCCTCCCATTGTACCCGGTAATTTTTATCAATATAGATAAGGCCGAAGTCGATACTTTTTAGAGCTAGTTTTTGCTTCTTCAATGCTTTTTCCAGTTCTTCCTTGGCGGCAACTAATTCTCTTTCATAATTCTTGAGTTGTGTGATATCCCACCGGGTTGCCAACAGCCATTTCTTTTCTCCTTCCCATGAAATAATAGATTTAACGGCAATAGTATCATGGGTGATTCCATCGGGAGTGGTGTATTTCTCTTCTTTGCGATATACTTTGCCTGCTTGTATGAGTTCTTTGTCGATATGCCGGTATTTTTCACCTCTTTCTTCTCCATAAATTTCATAATCAGTATGTCCGATGGCTTCTTCACTGCTAATGCCGGATTGAGCGGCTGATTCTTTATTCCAGTAATAGTATCGGAAATCGTTTGTTATATCT
>DXOJ01000546.1 GCA_019412865.1 Bacteroides sp.
ACAGAGGTCATTCAAGTATCAGAGGTCGCTAAAGGAACGGTGGACTTTCGTCCAAGTAGTATCGGGTGTATTACCCGGCATATCGCATGCTTTCGCAGTGATAGATAATGGTACCCAGGTCACATTCACCGGTTTCGGCCAACTGGTCGATGGCTTTGAAGATGTCATCCACCAGGATGCCGTCTGTCAAGATGGGTTCCCGGTAGCTCGGTGAGAAGTTGGATCCGGTAGAAGTTCCAGCTTCCGATGGGGCTGCTTCGGCATCCGCATGGGTAGTGTCTTCAATTTCATCTTTATCAGCAGCTTCGGAAGAAGATATTTCTTCTTTATTATCAGGCTCAGCAGTTTGAGTCTGTGATACTGTTTCAGAGGAAGGATTCTCTGCCGGAACAGGAATATCTGATTGTTCGGTAGCTGTTGATGCTTCCGGATTGGAAACATCTTCACCACTTTCAGAAGAAGCATTCTCATTCGGTTGCTCATCAGATGTTGTCTGCTGTTTATCCGTGTTGGAATCATTTTCATTCCCTGCTTCTTCCTGCTTCTTTTCCTCTTCCTTCTTCTTATCGTCCCGGATCACCTGCTGGGGCTGGAAGGAACGGGCTTCATCCGTGATGTCTATTTCCTCTTCGGATTGATTCTCCTGCGCTGCTGCCTCGGCTGCCTTCAGATGCTGGATGTCCATGAATATCAGAAAGCCGTAGTAGCCTATCAAGACCACAAAGAGGATTAAGATTACTTGTCCGTAGGTCATAGCTGTAGTTATAGGATGTTTGACAATACAATGGTTTCCTCTGACGGATAAGGCAGGAAGCGGAAGCCCAGTTTGGCTCCTCTCAACTCTGATTCCTGAATCCGGTGAAGGTCATCCGTATAATAAAGGATACCGTATTCCTCTCCGGCAATGTAGCCTTTGGACTTGAGCCATGAACGGAGTCTTACCCGTGCCCGGTTGGACACAACCTTGATGCGGGTGATGGGACTCAGCCCGAAGATAACCCTGCGTCTTTCCCTCCGCATAATATCAGAATGGATTCGTGAAAGCACCTTAAAATCCTCCAACGCAGTACGCTTCAATCCCATTCTAACAGCAATGCGCCGGGCATATTCCCGTGAAATTCCCAATTCCTTGCCTATCTCAGCATAAGACCGGTGAGTAAAATGATTGCGTACATAATCTGCATGCTCCATCCAACGGCTTTTGACCGCTTTCTTCAGCCCCAAGCTGCGGGCCTTTTCTTTTACAGCACGTTCGCACATACCCAAAACCTCTGCGGTTCTCGGGGTTGTTTCTATGGGATAGAGCTGGATAAGAACCGCAATCTTCTGCTCTGTCCAATTAGTCCTTTTCTTTCTCATAATCTTTTTGATTGAAATTTGTAAACAATGATTTCTTTTCTCTGCGAAACGGCACAAGCTGTAGAAGGTAAATATCAAAGAATGTACGGACAATGGCATTGACCATATCCGAACGGCTGCGGTTATGGATGTTGCAGTCATCCAGCGAGTCTGCCAGATCCCGGTCCAGCCTGCATACCAGTCGTTCGCTTTTGACATTACTTTCATCGGAGATTTCCAAATTTTTCAGAAATCCTGTCCAATAATCTTCCACCTCCTTTGAGGGAGAAAGATGGATAGGTTCTCCGTCAGTTTCCGTTTTCTTCTCACTTGTACCATTCGTCCGATCCTGGAGGCCGGATGATTTTTCCAACATTTCGGGCAACTTGTGCGTCAGGATAATGTCAGAATCATTGATGCCTTGTGTCAAGTCACCAATTTCCGGAATGTCTTTTTTCATGCGCTATGTTATTTGATGGTTACTGATAAATTTAATCTCGTCATTCATATTCCGATTCTTCCTTATCGGTTGTATCAGCAGACAGACCTCCTGCTTCGCGTTCTTCTTCATTTCCATCTTCATCCATGACAATATGTGTAACACCTTCTTCCCGATTTTTTTTCTTGCCTTTTTTCGGATTAAGATTATCCGTCAGTTGTATTCCGGTAAGCTTTGCCTCCCTCACTGGAGTTACCTTGCCGAAAATGCTGAAATAGATCTTGTCGAAAACATTGCCAACATAACGAATCTGCATATCCAGTGCAGCCACTGTACTGAACCGCTCCATATCAGCCCGCCTCGGTATTTTCCCGGTTACATAACCGTAATTAGAAAAAGTTTCCCGTGTATTGTCCCAAAGTATCAGTTCTGAGCGCTTTCCTACGCGGTTGTCATTGAGGTTGGGAATGATGAAGAGCTGTGCATTCATACGGTCTCCAACTACCTGACGAAGTCTGTCAAGAAAAAGCAGAAAACTGGCTGTGGAAGGAACGGTCACCAGATCATAGTGGAAAGGAACAACGATAATATCTGAATTGACAAACATGGGGACCAGACCTTCCGCTTTCAAGCTTCCCGGTGAATCCATAAGCACCACATCAATCTCCGGATCATTATGCAACTTTTCAATCAGGGAGGTCATGGCCGTCTTGTCATCCGGTTCATAAGCCCATACTTCGTAAGGCACCTGTTCCTCTCCATATTTTTTAAGGTCCGTCTTACGGCACTTCATAATCGAGTGCTGGAAATCACAGTCGATTACTACCAGACGGACACCTTTCGTCACCAAGTAATTGGCAAAGGTCACACAAAGAGTTGTCTTTCCGACTCCTCCTTTCTGGTTGGCAAAGGTTACTATGACGGGGGTCTGTATCATGTCGTTTTTACTTGAATTAAATTTGCAAGCAAAAATATGTGCAGAGATATTGAAAACCTAAATGCACAACATCAATGTGCTTGAGATTGCAGAAACATGGGTAAATAAGTCGGATGAACCTGAGTTTTTCAATCTATATGCCCGAATTGGTTGCAGTAGGCAGTCCCATGAAAGTCTTTCAAAATAATAGTGGACCCCATTGGTTGTCCGGTTACGGATTATAGCCATATCCTGTTTCACAAAGAGCCGTTTATCTGCATGATCAAAACAATGTTACTTTCCCGTAAGCAAGTGTTTCCTTCTTCCGCAAAGGATCAGAAGTTCCTTACATCTTTAATGAACGTCCATCATCCACCTCATCGTAGTCGGTCTTTTTCCCTACTTCCCATTCGCGGTTGGCGCTGTGACTGCCGATACCTTCTTTCCGTAGCTTGCCCAGTCCTTGATGGGACTTCCGCTGCAAACTCTTGACCGGATTGAGCGTCTTCTTCTTGGACTTCTTAAACGGCACTCCCTGGCGCTTTGGCTTCTTGGATTTTTTCTTCACCCGTTCCACATCGAAGTCTTCTTCATTCAGGTTAATGAGAATATGTTCCTTGAAGTTGATGGCATAGTAGGTATCATCGACCTGACGGATGATGAAGCCTTCCTGGTACATAGCGCTGCGGGGGGACTTCACTTCGGGATCACTGAAGATTTCATGCAGACGGCCGACGGAATCGGCATACTTGGGAGGACGTTCCGTGGAGATGTCCACCAGGTCCGGCCGGTCCACCTTGAATACTTTGCACAGCATTTCCACTTCGGCTTCGTTCTGCGGACGGAACTTCTCGATGAAGCTGATGCGGTTGTTACGGTCAATGGCCTTGGCCATGAAAGGGGGCAAGGGTCTGCTCTTGCCATCGTAGTAGATGACACCTTTCTTTATATAGGCACGCTGTTTCTTGAGTTTC